>CAYUHJ010000009.1:71471-86592 GCA_964444365.1 uncultured Alcaligenaceae bacterium
CATCCACACGAGCTGGGTGACGCCGGACAACTACCCCGGCTACGTCGAACAGGAGGTCCAGTTCCGGTTCGACAACGCCGTGTGGAACGCCCACCAGCGGAAGCGGGGGGTCGAACTCACGGTCGAAGGCCGCACGCCGGGCGAACTCAAGGCCACGCCGAACTACCACTACAACGGCTCGTTCCTCGAACCCTGGGGGGAGCGGTCCCAGCGCGGGTACGGGCTCGAAGTGATCCGCCGGTTTTTCGAGGAGGTCGCGTACGTCGAGTACGGCGGGCCGCCTGCGGGGAAGGCCGACCGCGTCCGGGAAATGCGGGCCCTCGCCTACAACGACCTGTCGGCCGACCGGAACTGCGTGGCGATCGTGCAGGCCCTGGAAGCGATCCTGAGCGAACACGTGGGAGACCGGCCCGGCGCGGTGGTCAAGGTGAACGGGCCGCACGGGGGGCTCGCGCTGTATTCGCCGGGCGTGGCCGAACCTCGGGTGCTCTACGCGGGTCTGGTGTAGCATGAACCCCAAACGTGCCGTGACCGTCAGCAAGTTTCTGAGCAAGTACCTCCGCCACGCCCCCGGCGAGCTCGGGCTCGCGCTCGAACCCGGCGGCTGGGTGCCGGTCGCCGAGTTGCTCGAAGCCACCGCCGCGAAGAACTTCCCGATCGCGCTCGACGAACTCGAAGCGGTTGTCGAAGGGAGCGACAAGCAGCGGTTCGCGTTCGACGCCACCGGCACCCGGATTCGCGCGAACCAGGGGCACTCCGTCGAAGTCGACCTCCAACTCGAAGCCACTCCCCCGCCGGCGTTGCTCTATCACGGCACGCCCGAAGCCAACGTCGGGATGATCCTTGCGTCGGGTCTCGCCAAGATGCGTCGCCACCACGTCCACCTCTCTGCGGACGTGCCGACCGCGCTCAAGGTGGGCGGGCGGCGTGGCAAGCCGGTGATTCTCGCCGTCGACGCCGCCGCGATGGCCCGCGACGGGTTCGCGTTCTTCGTTTCCGCCAACGGGGTCTGGCTCACGGACGAAGTCCCCGCACAATATCTTCAGGTCGCCGACCCTCCCCGCTAACCCCTCTCCCGCCAATGCCGCCACACGCTCACCGCAACGGGACCGCCGCGACGCCGCTCGAACACGCCGGGGAACCCGCCTCCAACGCGGCCCGGACGTGCCTGTCGCGGGTCGAGCCGCGGTGCCTCCGGACGTTCACCCCGACGCAGGCCGTCATCGCGAAAAGTGCCGGCGTCTTCCACTGGACCCCGGAAGGCCGCCGGCTGTTCGACTTCACGTCCGGCGTGCTCGTCGCGAACCTCGGCCACAACCCGACGCGGTGGACCCGACGGTTCTTCGACTACATGGGCTGGACGTCTGAGGTGGCGAGGTGGAGTGGTGGTGACAATCACACCACACCCCCGCAAGACCCTTACTTCCCCGCCGTCGCGATGACGACGTACAACGCCGTCACCCCGATCGAGGTGGAGGCGTCCCGTCGGTTGGTCGAGGTCCTCCAGAAGTCGAAGGGTGGCGGTCGACTCGAACAGGTGATGTGGGCGGCGTCCGGGTCGGAGGCGATCCAAAAGGCGTTGTGGGCGGCAATGGCCCGCGACAAGGCCCGGCCCATGATCCTCGCGCCGCGGTTCGGGTTCCACGGCAAAAAGGGCCTCGCGAACGCCGTCACCGGCTCGGAAACCGACGCCGAACGCGACCCGCGCGTGAAGTTCTTCGGCTTCCCGATGCACGAGTGCCGGGACGTGTCCGCCCGCGACGCGGCGTTCGACCCCGCCCCGTACCGCGTCGAACTCGACGCCCTGCTCTACCAGTACGGGCGGAAGTTCGGCTGCCTCATCACCGAGCCGTACCTCGGCGGCGGCGGGTCGTACCACCCGGCGAGGGCGTACCACCAGATGCTGGAGGCGTTCTGCCGGGAGCACGACATCGTGTTCATCTTCGACGAGGTGCAGGCGAACTTCGGCCGGACCGGGCACCTGTTCGCGTTCGAAACCTACGGCATCGAGCCCGACATGGTCGTGCTCGGCAAGGGGCTCGGCAACGGCGTCCCCGTCGCCGCGGCGGTCGGGCGAGCCGACATTTTCGCGGCCCTGGACTACGGCGAAGGGTCGGACACCTGGAGCGCGAACCCGCTGAACTGTGCGTCCGTTCTCGCGACCCTCGACGAGTTCGCGGCGGATGACGTGCTCGGCCTGGCCCGTGAAGCGTCGGCGATTCTGGAGACCGGCCTGGTCCGGCTGAAGCGGTTCCCCTTCGTCGCGGCCGTCCGCGGCGAGAAGGGCGGGATGGTCTGGGGCATCGAGTTCCAGGAGTACGCGGGCAAGTCCGCACCCGAGTGGGCGAACCATTTCGTGCTGGCGGCGTACCAGGGGGACGGCGGCGAGTCGGACGGCATCCACCTGCTCGGGCCGCTGTCGAAGAAGGTGGTCCGGGTGTCGCCGCCGCTGGTCATCACCCCGGCGGAAGCCGTGACTTCGCTGGGAATCCTGGACCGTGCCGCGGCAAGGATGGCGGGCGAAGTGCCGAGTGCGAGACAAGTTCCCGCGGCAGTTTAAGCACAGATTTCACCACAAAGGCACCAAGATCCACAAAGGAACACAAAGAAATCCGCTCTGGCTCTTCTTTTGTGTTCCTTTGCGGATCTTGGTGCCTTTGTGGTGAAATCTTCGTTTTCAAGCAGGTTTCCGATGGATGTCCCCGGCCTGACCGATGCCCTCAACGCGATCGTCGCGGCGACCGAAGGTTCCCCGTGGGAAGTCTCCGGCTTCGCCCTGCGGGCCGTCCTCGCGGTGGCGGCGGTCAGCGTCACCTGCGGGCTCGTCGGGTCGCTCGTCGTCGGCAACCGGATGGCGTTCTTCTCCGACGCGATGGCCCACACCGCGTTCGCCGGCGTCGCGTTCGCCCTGCTCGGGATCGTCGTGCTGACCGGTGCCCGCACCGGCATGGACGCCGACGGCTACCTGTGGGTCGTGCCCCTGGTCATGGTCGCGTTCGGGGCGGTCGTCGGGCTCTTCATCGCGTTCGTGCGGGAACAAACGCAGCTCACGAACGACACCGTCATCGGCGTGTTCTTCGCCCTGAGCATCGGGTTCGGGGCGATGTTCCTCCCCGCCCTGCAAAAGCGGGTGAACCTGGACATCGAGCAGTTCCTGCTCGGCGGCGTGAACTTCGTCAACGACGCGGACCTCGCCCTGCTGCTGGGGCTCGCGGTCGTCACCGCCGTCCTCGTGGGGTTCCGGTTCAACGCCCTCGTGTTCGGCAGCTTCAACCCGAGCCTCGCCCGGTCCCGCGGCCTGGCCCTGCGGCTGAACAACTACCTGTTCATCGTGCTCCTCGCGCTCGTGGTGAACCTGTCGATCCGGGCCGTGGGCGTGCTCCTCATCAACGCCCTGCTGGTCGTCCCCGCGGCGGCGGCGGCGAACGTCGCGGCGAACCTCCGGCAAATGTTCTGGTTCACGCTCGCCGGCAGTGTCGCGTCCGGGCTGGTGGGTTATGCCGTCAGCACGCACCTGCTCATCCCCGTCGGGAAAGGGGCCCCGCTGGAGTTCGGCCCGGCCGGGACGATCGTGGTGGTCTGCGTCGCGTGGTTCTTCGCCACGATGGCGTGGACCGCGGCCCGGCGGAAGACCCGGTCGGTCGGTCCGCCCGCCGCCTGACCCCTGCCCTCTTGTTCCGAGCGGCGGGGTTCCGGAAAATACCACCGCTTTGGACCGAACCTCCCCTGCCCCGCCGGCGTACAAAGGGGCTGGTTCCACACCGGGGGCGACCGACCCGTGAATCCGCTGCACACGGCCCAGGACTTCGTCCTGAACTTCAGTTCGATCCTCTGGGAGGCGCTGCCGTTCATCGTCCTCGGGGCCGTCGTCGCCGGCGTCCTCGAAGAACTGCTGCCGCAGCAACTCATCACCCGCGTCCTGCCGAAGAGTGCCCTGCCCGCCGTCATGATCGGCGGGGCGCTCGGGCTGATCTTCCCCATGTGCGAGTGCGGCATCGTCGTCGTCATGCGGCGGCTGCTCCGCAAGGGCCTGCCGCTCGGGTGCTGCATCGCGTACATGCTCGCCGGGCCGATCCTGAACGTGGTCGTGCTGTTCAGCACCTACATCGCGTTCGGCGGGCTCGGCGACCCGAACAGCGAGGCCCAGACCGCCGCCCTCCGCCGGGCCGCGGTCGAGATGGTCCTGCTCCGGGCCGGGTTCGGCTTCCTCGTCGCCGTCGTGACCGGGCTGATCGTTCACCGGTTGCAGCAGGCGCGCGGGACGCACGCCCTGTTGACCGAGGTCGCGGCCCCGCCGAAGAAGACGGCCCTGTCCCTGGACGTGGTCGAGGCGGAACCCCCCGCCCCGCCGAAGTCGGTCTGGCAGCGGCTGCAAAACATCTCGGAGACGGCCCTCCACGACTTCATGGACATCACCGTGTTCCTCATCATCGGCGCGGCCTTGGCGGCGGCGGCGAAGATCGCGATCGCCCCGGAAGAGATCGCGACCTTCTCGCGGGAACAGCCGTACCTCGCGATCCCGGCCATGATGCTGCTGGCCGTGGTGATGTGCCTGTGCAGCGAGGCGGACGCGTTCGTCGCCGCGAGCTTCACGCAGGTCAGCACGTCCAGCAAGCTCGCGTTCCTGGTCCTCGGGCCGATGCTCGACCTGAAACTGCTGATGATGTACACCCGCGTCTTCCGCCCCCGGCTGATCGCGACGATCGTCGCCTGCACGGTGACGCAGGTGTTCGTCTACATGATGCTTCTGAACCTCGTCCTCGAACGCGCCGCCTCTGCGGTGCCCGCCCCGTAACCGCGAGGATTTTCCGATGGCCCACGAACACGGTCACGCCCCCGATCATACGCACGACCACGGTCACACGCACGATCACGCGCACGGGCACGATCACAGTCACGACCACGGGGCGAGCGAGTACTTCCTCGAACACCTGCTCATGATTTTCATCTGCGGGGCGTTCGGCATCGTCGCCGTGCTGATGTACTCCTTCAACCGGCTGAACCAGATGCTCGTCGAGTCGTTCCACGTCCCGGTCCTCGTCGGGGGGATCGCCCTGCTCTTCTTCACCGCCGTCCGCGGGCTGGCGCTGTGGCAGGAAGCCGGCAAACTCTCCGCCGCCAGGGAACCCCACGTCCACGGCCCGGACTGCGACCACTCGCACGACCACGCCCATTCGCACTCGGGGCACTCGCACGCCGACCACGACCACGGCGGCATCTTTTGGCGGGTCGTCGTCCTCGCGTTCCCGCTGTTGCTGTTCCTCATGGGCCTGCCGAACGAGGGGTTCAGCAAGGAGTGGGTCGAGCGGCGGCTCGGCAAGGACGAGGCGCTCGGAACCCTCGCGGAAGTGAAGGCGAAGGACGGCGACGCGGTCGCGTTCGACTTCAACGAGATCGCGATGGCCGCCCACGAGCCGGCACGGCGTGCCGCGCTCGAGGGGCGCAAGGTGACGCTGGTCGGGCAGTACAAGCAACTCGGCAACCGCGAGTTCACGCTGTTCCTGCTGAAAATGACGTGCTGTGCCGCGGACCAGATCCCGCTGAAGGCTCAGATCGTGGCGACGTTCACGCCGTACGCGTTCAAGTTCCAGGACTGGGTGGAGGTGACCGGCGTGCTGCAGTTCGTCGAGAACCCGGCGACCAAGCAGTTCCTCCCGGTCGTCCGGGTGTCGAAGGAAACCGACATCAAGCCGACGACCCCGCGGTAGCCCCCTCCCCTGCCCTGACCCGCCGGGGGGCGTACCGCCACGCGAGCGCGGCCATCAACACGCCGCCGCCAAGCCACGTCCAGGCGGTCGGCGTCTCCTTGTCCGGGGCGATCAGGTACGCCCACAGCGGGTTGAGCAGCGGCTCCAGCAGGGTGATGATCCCCGCTTCCTGGGGGCCGACGGTCCGCAGCCCGCGGGCGAACAGGAAGTACGGCGCGGCCATCTGCATCGCGCCGAACACCGCGAGGAACAGCAGTTGAGCGGCAGTCGGGGCGGTGAACCATGCGACCGTTCCCGCGAGGTCGTGAGTCGCACACGCATAGACCGCCACGCACCCGGCGCTGCCGATCAGGTTCAGAACGGACAGCCACGCGCTCGACTCCGCCCGCAACGCGCTGAGAAAGAGGATCACCCCGGCGTAGGCCATTCCCGACCCCGTCGCCATCAGCAGGATCTCGACCTGCTTCGCCTGCTCGTCCGGGGCCAGCCCGCGGGGCCAGTTTCCGGCGACGATGATCGCCGCCCCGGTCATCGCCACGAGAACCGTCTGCCAGTTGCGGCGGTCGGCCCTCTCCCCGAGAAACCCGACGCCGACGGCGAAGACCCACACCGGGGCGGAGTTCTGCAGCAGGATCGCGTTCGCGGCCGGCCCGAGCCCGAGGGCCATCATGTAGAGCCCGCTCATGACGCCGAAGCACGCGACCATCCCGGCCATCAACGGGCGGAACCTCACTTCGGAACGGGACACGAGCGGGATCAACACCAGCCCGGCGAACAGGCCGCGGAAGAAGGCGATTTGCAAGGGCGACAGGTGCGGTTCGTGCAGACGGAGCGGGGTCGGCTCAAGCAGCAATCGCATGAAGAAGCTGCTGCTACTCCAGAGCACGGCGGCGAGGACCAGCCAGAGGCGGGCCGAGCGGACGCTGGTTAGTTGGGAATGACCGGCTTGCGTGGAATCCATTCGTCCGATTCTACGAAATCCGCCCGCGAGGCGAGCGAGGCAAGGACGGGTCGAACCGTGTGCAAGAAGACCCCGCCCGACAGCCCGAGGGACGCGATCGCCAGCCCGATTTTGAGGGCGACAGCGGCCCGCTGCCCGCCCGAGGGTTCTTTCTGTAGCGCAGCGGCTTCCGCGGTGTCAGCCGTGGCGGGCAGGTTGGGCCGGGTCGGGTAGTCGGGTTGCCGCTGGCCCCCCTGCCCTGCCCCGCTGTGCGGCCGTGGCAGGGCGGTCGCGGACAGGGAACTGCCGATCCCCGTCGCTTCGAGGTCCGCGGCGAACTCTTCCGCGGATTGATACCGCAACCGCAGGTCGAGCGCCAGCGCCCGACGCAGGATCCAGTCCAGGGCCGACGGGATCTCGGGGGCGAGGTCGCGAGCCGGGTGGTAGACGTCCTGGGCTTTCTCCCGTGCGATTTCTTCGTGCGTCGTCCCGCGGAACGGCACCTGGCCGGTGAGCAGGTGGTACAGCGTCGCGCCGAGCGCGAACAGGTCGCTGCGGCCGTCGACCAGCGCCGGGTTGGCGGCTTGCTCCTGCGGCATGTATTGCGGCGTCCCGACGGACTGGTCGCTGTGCGTCAGGTTCTCGTCCCCGCTCGCGATCCGCTTGGCCAGCCCGAGGTCGCCGAGTTTCGCGACGCCGTCCGGGTGAAGCAAGATGTTGTCCGGCTTCACGTCCCGGTGGACGTAGTTCCGCGAGTGCAGGAACCCGAGCGCCTTCGCCACGTCGACGCCGATCGACACCACAAGCCCCGGCGGCAGCGGGCCGGTCGTGGTGAGGAGTTCGTGGGCGGTCGGCCCGTCCACGTATTCCATCGCGAGGTAGTGCTTCAGGGCGTCGGAGTCGTAACCGGCGTCGGTGGCTCGCACGAGGTGCGGGTGTGCGAGGAGCCGGCTCATCCGGGCTTCGCGGTAGAACCGGTTCACGAACTGCTTGCTGTCCGCGAGGTGGTCGGCGAGAACCTTCACCGCGACGGGGGCGAGGGTGGTTTCGTCGTAGGCAAGGTAGACTTCGCTCATGCCCCCCTGCCCGATCAGGCGGAGAAGGCGGAATCCCCCGACGAAGTCGGCCGGGGCGCGGGGCTCGTCGGGTGAAGGGGAGTCAACCATCCGGAGATTCCCGGCGGACGGTTCGGACCGTCCGTTCATCGAGTGCGAGTCGGTCCGAGAGGGTCACTATCAGTTTACCCCCTTCCGAGCGGAAAGGTACTCGCGTCGGTGTGAAATTTGGGAGAATGACGGGTGGCAGGGGAAGCCGACTCAGCGGAGGTTTTCTTTTCCGAGTTTCCGGAGCTCGGCGAGGGTCGAACCGACTGCCGCCCCCGCACCCCAGAGTGCGGTGCCGGGGAACCGGGCGGGTTCGTCGTCGGCCCAGCAATCCCAGTACACGCCGGACACCTGTGTCACGCTCATCGCGAGGTAGGACGTACCGGTCACCCAGTCCGGCGGCACGGTCCCGATCGCCGGTTCGGACCCGCCCCCCGCGGGGGCCGGCTGACAGCCGAGGGACAGTTCCAGCGGGATGCCGAGCAGGGCGAACAGGTCGAGCAACCGGTAGGTGTCGAGCAGCGTCCGCGGCTGGCTCGTGCGGGGGGCGTCCCCGCAGAGTAGTTCGAGTTCCAGCCCGCCGACGGAGAACCCCCCGCGGAGCAGGGTGTCGGCGAAGACGAGCGGCGAGTAGGTCATGTCCTCGGAGGTGAGGTAGTCGCCCCAGGGAACCGAGAGCCCCATCACGAGGGTCGCGTCCGGGGCCGCCAGCCGGGCCGCCTCGAGCAGGCGTGCCCCGAGCCGCAGACGGTCGTCTTCGTACAAGCCGAACACGTCCGCGTGGTTGAATCCGGCGAAAATGTGCCAGACCGAGACGCGGTCGCGGTACCGGGTGATGATCGTCTCGACGAAGTCGCACATGAACGCGGCGAGGCTCGGCAGGTCCCCTTCCCACTGGCTGAGCCAGTCCGGGAACGGGCCGAACGTCAGGTCGATCAGCGGGCCGACGGACACCGCCAGGCCCGCGTCGGTGGCCCAGTCGACGAGAGCGTCGAACTCGTCCCACTGGCACTTCGCCTCGCTCGGCTCGATCCGCTTCCAGTTCGGAACCAGCCGGACCGCGTTGAAGGCGTCCAGGTACGCGGCCGCCTCGGAGCCGGTGGGAACGCGGGTCACTCGGGCCCCGAACCGGGTGTCGGGTTTGCCGTCGTCCGACACCCGGGACCGCATCAGCTGGTCGGCGAACTGGCGGGTGAAGGACTCGCCGACGGCTTGTGCCCCGGCGATCACGTCCGGGAGGAACCGGTTGATGTCCGGCTGCGCGGGGTCGAGGACGGCACCGCCGAATCGGGACACGAGGGCCGCGAGCCGGTCCGTGTCGTCGGCCGCCGGCTCGAACCCCACGCTGACCCAGTCGGCGAGCTGAGTCCGGACCTGATTCAACTTCCCGCGGGCGAGTTCCGTCAGCAGGTGGTACGGCTCGATCCGCTCCCGGAGGGTGGAGGACATGAGGACCGGGCACCCGCCGCCCGGCAGCGGCCACGCGGTCGTGAGGTAGCCGCTTTCGCTGACATCGCGGGTCAGGCTGAGGCGGTTGCCTTCCAGCCGCCGGCGGGTCGGCATCGGGGACAGGTCGTACCCGCCGGTCACGCACGCCCGCTCCAGGCACCGCCGGGCGGTACGCGAAAGATCGTCCGGAAGTGTGAAAGAGAGTAGGCCCATTTCCGCGACGGGAGGGGGGGTCCGTCTGGGGCGTCCGACGCACGGACCCCTATTTGGTCAATGATAGCGGATTGCCCGTCGGTTTGGGGAGGGGAACCCGAGTCCCGGTGGGAAACCTTCCCCGCGAAGGTGGGGTTGTTCAGCCGGGGCCGACGGCGGCGACCGCGATGCCGTACCGGTCTGCGAGGGCGATCGTCTCCGGCTCGTCCAGAATGATCGTGTTTCCCGCTTCGATTGCGAGGACTTTCCCCCCGGCCGCACGCATCGTCTCGATCGTCGCCGTGCCCACGGTCGGCACGTCGAACCGGCGGTCCTGCTGGGGTTTCGCCACCTTCACGACGACGAACGAATTCTTCCCGCACAGGTCGCCGGCGCGCCGGATCGCCGCGTCCGTTCCCTCGATGGCTTCGACCGCGAGGACGGCCCGCTCGCGGACCATCACACTCTGGCCGACGTCGAGCTCGCCCATCTTTTTGGCGAGGTCCCAGCCGAACCGGATGTCGGCGAAGTCTTTGGCCGTCGGCTTCCGGCGGGTGAGCACGCCTTCTCTCACGAGCAGCTCCGGGCACAGGTCGAGGGGGGACACGCACTCCAGGTTGTCTTTGCGGAACTCGTCGATGAGACCGAGCAGCAGGGAATCGTCGGCGTTATTGGCCCGGCGGCGGTTGAACCAGAACCGGATCAGCCGCCAGTCCGGGAGGAGCTGGAGCCACCGCCACGGGCGGAAAATGATGTGCTTGTGGAACTTCCCCGCCATCGTCCAGCGGGTCACGCCGCCGCGGTGGAACGCCCGGACGATCCCGCCGATCGACATCCGGCGGAGCCAGGTGAACTGGTGGCAGATGTCCGCGAGTTTCGGGTCCGCCATGCCCGCG
The DNA here is from genome assembly GCA_964444365.1 of uncultured Alcaligenaceae bacterium. Classification (GTDB taxonomy): domain Bacteria; phylum Planctomycetota; class Planctomycetia; order Gemmatales; family Gemmataceae; genus CAYUHJ01. The sequence goes on from CAYUHJ010000009.1 coordinate 81,760, forward strand.
AGCCCGACGCACACGACCGGCACGCCGATGTCCCGGGCCTTTTCCGCGATCGCGATGGGCAGCCGGCCGGCGCACGCCAGCAACCCGATCGGCTCGACGGCCGGCGTCACGCTCGGAAACGAGGCCATCCGCACCCCCGACCGGATCATGCCGCGTCCTCCAGCCCCAGCTTCTTTTTGATCTGCTGCACGTCCTTGCGGAGTTGCGGCAGCTTTTCGAGGCTCATCAGAATGCGAATCTCGTCGCGGTCCGGCCGGGCGGGTGCCCCGAGCACCTTGCTCCCGGCGGGCAGGTCTTTCGGCACGCCGGACTTCGCCCCGATGACGCTGCCGCTGCCGATGTCGACGTGGTCGCCGACGCCGACCTGCCCGGCCATGACGACGAAGTCGCCGGTGGTGCTCGACCCGGCGATTCCGACCTGACTGACGAGCAGATTTCCGCGGCCGATCTGGCAGTTGTGGGCGATCATGACGAGGTTGTCGATCTTCGTCCCGGCCCCGATCCGGGTCGGCCCGAAGGTGCCGCGGTCGATCGTCGTGCAGGCCCCGATTTCCACGTCGTCGCCGATCTCGACGGTGCCCAGTTGCGGGACTTTGGTGTGCTGCCCGCGGCTGGTGCGGTAGCCGAACCCGTCGGCCCCGATGACCGCGTTGGCGTGAACGGTGACGCGGCTCCCGAGGGTGCAGTCGTCGTAAATCGCGACGTGCGGGTGGAGGAGCACGCCGTCCCCGAGGGTGCAGTACCGTCCGACCGAGACGCCGGCGTGGAGGACGCAGTTCGCCCCGACGACGGTCCCTTCCCCGATGACCGCGAAGGGGCCGACGGTCGTGCCGGGGCCGATCTTCGCGGTCGGGTGAACGGACGCGGCAGTGTCGACTCGCCCGGTGGCGGCGGGGGCACGGCTCCCGCGGAACGCGACGACGACCGCGGCGAAGGCGGCGAGCGGGTCGGCCACGCGGATGATCGGGCGGCCGTTCACCGGCACGTTCAGCGGGACGATGGCGGCCCCGGCCTTGCTCTCGTGCCAGGCGTGAAGGTGCTTGTCTCCTTCGACGAACGTGATGTCGTGCGGACCCGCTTCGGACAGCGTCCGGGCGCTTGCGATGCTCAGGTCGCCGTCCCCGAGGAGTTCCCCGCGGACGTGTTCCGCCAGTTGCCGGACGGTTGTTGTCACGGTGGGCCTCAACTTCCGTGCGAGCCGCCCCGATCTCGGACGAGTGGCGGAAGGTAGCCCATCCGCACCGGCCGGGCAAGCCCAACAGCGTGAGTATCGGCCCGCGGCGGGGCAAAGTTGAGCCGGGCAGGTTGTCCGGGTTAGGCGAGGGGGACCGCCGCGCGGAACTCGTCCGCCGTCCGGCTCGCGCCGCCTTCTTCAACCGACCCGCCGCCGGTGACGGCGACCGCCCAGCAGCAGCGGTCCCACGACCTGGCGAGGCCGGGCTCCGCGGTGCCCCAGGTGATGCAGGAGAACGTGACCGGAGAGGTGCGTCGCACCGTGACCATCCCGCCGGACAGGCCGACGCGAAGTTCCCGCCAGTCGTCGGCGGGAACCTCGTCCGGGAACGCGGGCAGTCCGTCGATCATCCGCAAGATCGGGTTCTCGCCGACCGCCCGCAGGTGTTCGACGAACCGTGTCCAGTCCAAGGTCGCCCCGGCGGCGGGACAGCGGATCGTGCGCTCGATTCCCATTGGCAGCCTTTCGGTCACTTGTCCCCGACGCCGGACTTGCTCTTGAAGTACTCGTCGAGCTTTTTCTTCTGGTCCGCGGTCAGGATTTCCACCCGTTCCTTCGCCATCTTGGCTTTCAAGTCCTTGATCTGCGCTTCCAGTTTGTCGATGTCTTCGGCGTACTTCGCCTGGATCTTGTACACCTGCTGCTTCTGCGCCTCGCTGAGCCCGAGGTCGCGCCAGCCCATCGGCAGGAATCCTTTCGCCTTCGGTTCGTCCTTCTTCGGGTCTTCTTTCTTGGGTTCCTGTCCGTTGAGGCCGCCGGTCAGGGCGACGGCCCCGAGCAGGAACAGGGCGATGCGGGCGAAGGTCATGGGGGCGTCTCTTCCAGGGGTGTCACGGGAATTCCCGCTTGTACGCTATTAAGCCGCACGGACCGCCCCTTGGCAACGATCTTCCGGGTGTGACGGCGATTTTTCCCGCTCCGGCGATAAACTGCCGGTATGACGATTCTTCTCGCCGTTCACATCGCCGACGGGGTCCTGTGGCCCGAGTGGGAACTCGTCGGCTTCGTGATGTCCGGGCTGCTGGTGCTGTGGTCCGCGTGGAACGTGCGGGAGGAAGAAATCTCCCGCGTTGGCGTCTTCACCGCGGCTTTCTTCGTCGCCTCGCAGGTCCATCTCCCGCTCGGCGGGGCGTCCGTCCACCTGCTGCTGAACGGGCTCGTCGCCGTCGTGTTGGGCCGGCGTGCGGCCCTCGCGATCGCGGTCGGCCTGGGGCTGCAGGCGGTGCTGTTCGCCCACGGCGGCGTTCTTTCCCTGGGGGTCAACGTCTGGAACTACGCCGCCCCCGCGGTGCTCGGCGGGGTCGCTTTCCGCCGGATTCGTCGCACCAACCGGGTGCCGGACTTCCCCCTCGGGTTCGTCCTCGGGGCGGGCGTCGGGTTCGCGACCGTCGCGCTCACCGCGCTCAGCCTCTGGCTCGTCGGCCGAAACCTCGGCGAGATCTTCCCGTGGGTCGTGTTCGCCGCGAACCTGCCGGTGGTGCTCGTCGAGGCCGTCGGGGTCGGGGTCATCGTGCAGTATCTCGGGAAGGTGAAACCGGAGTGGCTCGGCTACGAAGCTTCCGGAAACACCTCGTCGAACGGCACTTCCCACTGACCCAGGCCGACGCTGACGAGGACGGTCCCCTTCACCGCGTTGACGCGGACGACCTTGCCGGTCTTCCCGAACCGCGTGACGTGGACGAGGTCGTTGACCTGTAAACTCGCACGCCTTTCGCGGAGCTCGACTTCTTGCTTCGCCTCCCGTTCCAGCGTGGCGACCTTTTCCTCGTAGGCGGCCCGTTGCCGGCCGGCCTCCAGTTCCGCGGCGAGGGCGGCTTCCCGGGCCTTTTCCGCTTCCTCGCGGAGTTGCTGCAACCGGGCGAGTTCGCCGGTCTTCCCCTTCCGCTTGCGAAGGTACTTGTGGGCTCGCTTGAGCAACTCGTTCGGCAACTTCAGGCGGCGGGCGATCTTCAGGGCGTTGCTCATCCCGAACTGGCCGATGTGGAGCCGGTACGTGGGCCGCAGCGTTTCGACGTCGAACTCGACGGCCCCGTTTTCGGCCCGCTCGTTGTTGAACGCATAGGTTTTCAGGTCGCCGAGGTGCGTCGTCACGATGGCCCGACACCGCTTCAGATCGAGTTCGTCGAGGATCGCCCGCCCCAACGCGGCCCCTTCCGTCGGGTCGGTGCCGGCCCCCATTTCGTCGAGCAGGACCAGGCTGTTTTCGTCGGCAGTTTTCAGGATCGAGGCGATCCGCGAGACGTGCGAGGAGAACGTGCTGAGCGACTGTTCGAGACTCTGTTCGTCGCCGATGTCGGCCAAGATGTGCCGGAAGACCGGGACCGTGCTGCCTTCCAGGGCGGGGACGTGCATTCCGGACTGGGCCATCAGACAGATCAATCCGGTGGTCTTCAGCGTGACCGTTTTGCCGCCCGTGTTCGGCCCGGTGATGATGAGCAGGTTGAACCCGACGCCGAGGCGGATGTCGATGGGGACGACTACCTTCAATGCGGAATGTGGATTGCGGAGTTCGGAATCGGCAGAATTCGGAGGTAGCTCGGTGGATTCCGCGTTCCGCGTTCCGCGTTCCGCGTTCCGGAAGAGATTTTCGAGAATGGGGTGGCGAGCGACCCGTAACCACAGCCGGTTTTCGTCGTTGACCGTGGGCGGGGCCATCTTGAAGTCGCGGGAATACCTCGCCTTCGCGGTGATGAAGTCGAGCTTCGCCAGCACGTCGAGCGAGTACAGAATGGCCTTCGACACCCGGCCCACTTCGGTGCTGAGCCTCCGAAGGATGCGTTTCACCTCACGGTCTTCCTCGGCCTTCAGCGCGACGCGCTCGGCACTCAGATTCGCGATGGCGGCGGGTTCGATGAAGATGGTTTCGCCGGTGCCGCTGACGCGGTGGACGACGCCGGGGATCTTGTGGCGGTGGTTCGCCGCGACGGGCAGGACGTAGTGGTCGCCGTTGACCGTGGCGTTCGGGTAACTCAGGATGCGGCGGAGTTCCGGGTCGCGGAGCAGCCGCTTCACCTCGGACTTGACCCGCTCGTCGAGGTCGTAGAGTTTTTGCCGGACGGCGGCGAGTTCGCGGCTCGCCATGTCCAGGACGTGTCCGCGGCCGTCGATGCACCCGCCGATTGTCTTCGCCACGACGCCTAGGTCTTCGATCCCCGCCAGCAGGTCGATCAGCCCCGTCAGCTTCGCGTCGAGCCGCATCTTGTAACGGTACGTCGCCCCGACGCAGTTCAGCGTTTCGGAGACTTCCAGCAGTTGCTCGGCCGTCAGCATCGTCCCGATCGCCGCCCGCCGGACCACCAGTCGGACGTCGTGCAGCCCGCCGAACGGCGGCGTCTGGGCCACGTCCAGGGCCGCACACATCTCGGACACCAGGGCGATGTCCCCGCGGATCTTCTCGATGTTCGTGGACGGCTCGACGGTCCTCGCCAGTTCCCGCCCGAGCGACGACGCGGCGTACCCGGCCACGAGTTCGCGGACCTTGTCGAACTCCAGCAGTTGAAGGGTGTGCGCGTCCATGATCGGTTTCGGCGGTGCGTCCACGACAGTCATGATGAACACAGGACAGCCGACCGCCCGCGCGGGTTCGGCTGTCCTGACGC
>CAYUHJ010000010.1:0-40664 GCA_964444365.1 uncultured Alcaligenaceae bacterium
CCGCCGCTCGCCCCGAAATCACACCCAAAACAACCGCCGCAGGACCGGCCGCAACTTCGCGATCGCTCGGCCGCGGTGGCTGAGGGCGTACTTCACGCGGCCGGTCAATTCGCCGAAGCTGGCGTGGTACTCGGGGATGACGAACAGCGGGTCGTAGCCGAAGCCGCCGGTGCCGGTGGGGGCCTCCGCGATGACGCCCCAGCAGCGTCCTTCCTCCACCGCGACGACTTGGCCCGTCGGGTCGCACAGGGCGGCGGTGCTGACGTAGTATGCCCGGCGGGCGTCGCCGGACTTCCCGGACAGTTCCGCCAGCAGCTTGGCGTTGTTCGCCGCGTCGTTGCCGTGCTCGCCGGCCCAGCGTGCGGAGTAGACGCCGGGCTGCCCGCCGAGTGATGGCACGACGAGCCCGCTGTCTTCGCCGAGCACCCACTCGTTCAGCAGCGGCGCGAGCGTCGTCGCCTTGAGGCGGGCGTTATCCTCGAACGTGGTGCCCGTCTCCTCGATGTCCGCAGGGGCTTGCGGGAACGGCGACAGGTCGGTCACGTCCACGACGTCCGCGAGCAATTCCCGCAACTCGCCGAGCTTCTTCTTGTTCCGACTCCCGAGCACAACCCGCGGCATGTTGACCTCTCTGTGATGCTGTGTCTCTCAAAGCTCTCACACGAAGCCACAAAGCCACCAAGAAAACCGCAGTGTTGGGTTTTCCACACTTCGTGACTTCGTGGCTTGGTGTGAGCCACTCCTGATGGGTCTTCGACGATCACTCCCCTGCTTCACAGCGAACCACTTCCAGCACCGTTCCGGATTCGACCGCGATGGCGGCCAGGAACCCGTCCGCGGGGTGCCAGCACGCCAGCGACCAGCCGGTGCCGGGCGAGTCGTGCAAGGCCAGCACCCTCGGCGGCCGACGGGGGTCGAGATCCAGTACCAACCGGTCGAGCCCCCGTGCCCCGCAGCCGACGCCCTTCAGAACCGCTTCCTTGCAGGTCCACCCGCGGAGGAACGCCTCGGGCCGCACGTCGGGCGGCAGCTCCCGGTACTGCACCCGCTCCGGGTCCGCGAAGAACCGGTCGACCAGCCCGTCCGCCGTCGGCATCGGCCGCACCTTCTCGGCGTCAACCCCCACCCGCACCGGCCCGACCGCGACGATTGCGAGCCCTTCCGTGTGGGTCAGGTTGAAGTGCAGCCCGCCGCCGGTCAGCACGGGCTTGCCGTCCGGCGTGTACTCGATCGGCACGTCGAGCGGCCGGCACCCGAGGTACGACGCGAGCACGTTGCGAAGCAGGCACCGCGCCCGGGCGAACTGGTCCCGAATCCGGGGGTGCTTGTAGCGGTCGCCGCGGGCGCGTTCGTCGGCGGTCATCCCGGTCGCCGGGTCGTGCGGCCGCGCGTCCAGCGGCGCGACCCACACGTCGACGCCGTCACCGGGCACGGCCGCCGGGGTCAGCTCTTCGGGAACGGGGCGGACGCGGACACGCATCGCGGTATCTCGCAGACGAAATCGGTGCCGTTTTACGAAGTGCGGGGAGCGTTGGTGACCCCGCAATGCGGCACGGGCGCGGCCATCTGCCCGGACGACCCGAAACCGCGGTCCGGTTTCTGGCGACTCGCTTAGAATAGCTCCGAGTCGAGCCGAACGCGGGGGAGACCGATGAGCACCGGATACTGGATCGGCGTGGACCTGGGCGGGACAAAAGTCCTCGCCGGAATCTTCGACGAGAACCTCACCCTCCTGGCGCGGTCGAAGCACCCCACCGGCGCGGAAGCCGGGCCGGCCGGCGTCTTCACCCGCATCGCGCAGGCCGTCGATACCGTTATTCGCGAAGGCAAAATCGACCCCGCCCACGTCCGCGGGCTGGGCATCGGCATCCCCGGTCAGATCGTCCCGAACTCCACCACCGTCCGCTTCGCCCCGAACCTCGACTGGCGGGACGTCGACGTGAAGTCGCACGTCCCCCCGGGGTGGACCTGGCCCGTCGTCGTCGAGAACGACGTGCGGATGGGGACCTACGGCGAGTTCGTCAGCGGCGCGGCCAAGGGTGCCCGGCACGCCTTCGGCGTCTTCGTGGGCACGGGCGTCGGCGGCGGGTTCATCCTGAACGGCGAACTGTACACCGGGTTCAACGGCAACGCCGGCGAGATCGGCCACATCGTCGTCCACTGGCGGCGCGGCACGTCGCTGGAGTCCGTCGCCGGGCGGAAGTACCAGATGAAGCGGGCGAAGGAGATGCTCGACGACGCCCCGAAGCGCGTCCGAAAAGAATGGAAGGGCGTGGACCTGGACCGGGTGAAGAGTTCGCAACTGGCCGAGTTCTACGGGAAGGACGACCCGATCGCGGTCACGATCGTCGACGACGCGGCCCGGGCGGTCGGGGCCGGCATCGCGAGCGTGGTGAACCTGCTCAGCCCGGAGGTCGTCGTCCTCGGCGGCGGCGTGGCGGGGGCGCTCGGCGAGCCGTTCCGCGAGCGGGTCTGGGAGTTCGCTCTGCGGAACATCCTGCCGGGTTCGGAACTGAACGTGCGGTGCGTCCCCGCGGCGCTCGGCGACGACTCGGGCATCATCGGCTGCGCCGCGTACGCGCGGGCGAAGTTGGTAGGTTAGCCGCGAGGCGACGCCGAGCGCGGCCTTCACCCATCGAAACGCTGCGTCACCGGGCGGGAAGTCCGCGCTCGGCGTCGCCTCGCGGCTAACCGTGGAGAACTGAAATGCACCCCGATTTCCGCACCCGTTCCGAACTCGCGGTCGAAGTCGCCCGGAAGGCGGGGGAACTCGCGCTCGGGTACTTCCAGGGCGAGGTCGCCGTCGAGACTAAGGCGGACCTGAGCCCCGTCACGATCGCGGACCGCTCCGCGGAAGAACTGGTCCGCAAGCTCGTCGCGCAGCACTTCCCGAACGACGGCTTCCTCGGCGAGGAGTTCGGCGACCAGCCGGGTTCGTCGGGGTTCCGCTGGGTCATCGACCCGATCGACGGCACGAAGCCGTTTATCCGCGGCGTCCCGTTGTGGGGCACGCTCATCGGCGTCGAGTACCGGGACGAGTGCATCGCCGGGGCCGCGTTCGCGCCGGCGATGGGGACGATGTGGCACGCCGTCCGCGGCGGCGGGGCGTTCCGGGACGGCAAGCCGATCCGCGTCTCGCCCGAAGGTTCCCTCGCAAAGTCGCTGTTCTGCTTCTCCGGGGTGAACTGGTTCCGCGCCGCCGGGAAGGAAGCCGCGTTTCTCGACCTCTGCTCGGCGACCGGCCAGCAGCGCGGCTGGGGCGATTTTTACGGCTTCGTGCTCGTCGCCCAGGGGTCCGCGGAACTGATGGTCGACACCGGCGTCCACCCCTGGGACGTGGCCGCCCTCATCCCGATCGTCGAAGAGGCCGGCGGCACGATGACCGACTGGACCGGGAGGACGACGATCCACCGCCCGGACGTCCTCGCCAGCAACGGGAAACTCCACGCCGAGGCGCTGCGAATCCTCGGGCGATGACGGGTTGCCTTCTCCCCCGTTCCCCGGAAGAATACGAGTAGCTCGCCGGCCGTCGGCCGGGTGCGTCCCTCCTTGCCTCCCCATCCGGAGTTGCTTCCTCATGTACCGTCTGCGCCTGTTGGCCGCCTTCGCCGGGCTGACCGCCCTGTCTGCCGCCGTCCTCAGCCCGTCCCGCGCCGCCGACGGGGAGTGGGTGACGATCAAGGGGCAGGTCGTGATGACATCCGCCGGGGAGCCGAAGAAGATCGAGCCGACCGCCGACAAGGACCACTGCCTGAAGGACGGGCCTTTGGTGTCCAGCGACGTGATCGTGAACCCGAAGTCGAAGGGCGTCAAGAACGTCGTCGTGTGGGTCCGGCCGGACTCAACGGACCGCAAGGAAAAGTTCCCGGCCGCCAAGATCCACCCGGATCTGGTGAAGGTCGCGCCGAAGGCCCACGTCATCGACCAGCCGTGCTGCCAGTTCCTGCCGCGGATCGTGGCGGCCCGCGTCGGCGACACCCTGGAAGTCAAGAACTCGGCCCCGGTCGCGCACAACATCAACTACTCTGCGGAGGCGGAATCGTTCAACGTGACGCTCCAGTCCGGGGGGTCCAAGAAGCTCGACAAGCCGTTCGAGGCCCAGACTTCCCCGATCATCTTCAAGTGCGACATCCACCCCTGGATGCAGGGCCGCGTCCGGGTGTTCGACCACCCGTACTTCGCCGTGACGGACGACGACGGGAAGTTCGAGATCAAGAACGTCCCGGCCGGCAAGTGGCGCGTCGTGTACTGGCACGAGGGCGGCTTCCACAAGGGGAAGGAAGGCCTGCTCGGGTTCCCCGTGGAGGCGAAGGGCGCGACGACCGAGGTGAAGCCGGTCGATTTGGAACTGCCGAAGTAACGACCACCGGTTAGCCGCCAGGCGGAGCCGAGCGTGGACTTCCTGCCCGGTGACACTACGTCCCGCGGGCGGAAGTCCACGCTCGGCTCCGCCTCGCGGCTAACCGTCAGACCTTCTTCCCCGTTCGGTGCGCCAGGGCCGCACCGATGAAATCTCGGAACAGCGGGTGCGCCGCCGTCGGCTTCGACTTGAACTCCGGGTGGCACTGCACCGCGACGAACCACGGGTGGCCCGGCAACTCGATCATTTCCACCAGCGACCCGTCCGGCGACGTTCCCGAGATGACGAGCCCGGCATCGGTCAGCCGCTTGCGGTAGTCGTTGTTCACCTCGTACCGGTGGCGGTGCCGCTCGGACGCCGTCGCCGAGCGGTAGGCCGCGAACGCCTTCGTGTCCGGGACGACCTGGCAGTCGTAGGCCCCGAGCCGCTGGGTGCCGCCGATCATCGTCACGTTGAGTTGCGCGTCGAGCAGGCACACGACCGGGTGCGGCGTGTCGGGGTCGACTTCGGTCGTGTTCGCATCCGCCAGCCCGCAGACGTTCCGGGCGAACTCGATCGTGGCGCACTGCAACCCGTAGCAAATGCCGAAGAACGGGATCTTCGATTCGCGGGCGAACCGGATCGCCTCGATCTTCCCGAGCACGCCCCGGCTGTCGAACCCGCCGGGGACGAGTAAGCCGTCGACGCCAGCCAGGGCAGCTTCGGGGCCGTCGCGTTCGATGAGTTCCGCCTCGATGCGTTGAATGCGGACCCGCGTGTGGTGGACGATCCCGGCGTGGCCGAGCGACTCGTACACGGACTTGTACGCGTCGAAGTGCTTGACGTACTTCCCGACGAACGCGACCGTCACATCGTGCTTCGGCACCCGCACCCGTTCGAGCATGTCCCGCCAGTCGTCGATCACGAGCGTTTTCGCGTGGGCGAGGTTGAGCTTCTCGACGATGAACTCGTCCAGCCCGTTCTCGACCAGCGACAGCGGCACCTCGTAGATGCTCACTTCCTTGTCGCGTTCCTCGATCACCGCCCGCCGTTCGACGCTGCACATCTGGGCGATCTTGTCCACTTCGTCGCGCGGCAGCTCACGTTCCGTGCGGCAGATGAGCACGTCCGGCTGGATGCCGATCTCGCGGAGTTCCTTCACACTGTGCTGCGTCGGCTTCGTCTTCAGTTCCCCGGCGGCTTTCAGGTACGGCACCAGTGTCAGGTGGATGTACAGGCAGTTCGCCTTGCCCACTTCGAGGGCGAACTGGCGGATCGCCTCGTAGAACGGCATCCCCTCGATGTCGCCGACGGTGCCGCCGATTTCGGTGATGACGACGTCCACGTCCGGCCCGGCGAGCTTGCGGATGCGGCTCTTGATTTCGTCCGTGACGTGCGGGATCACCTGCACCGTCCGGCCGCGGTAGTCGCCGCGGCGCTCGCGCTGGATGATCGATTCGTAGATTTTGCCGGTCGTGAAGTTGCAGTCCCGGTCGAGCTTGGCGTTCGTGAACCGCTCGTAGTGGCCGAGGTCGAGGTCGGTCTCGGCCCCGTCGTCGAGGACGTAGACCTCGCCGTGCTGGTACGGGGACATGGTGCCGGGGTCGACGTTCAGGTACGGGTCGCACTTCTGAATGCGGACCCGCAACCCGCGTCGTTCCAGGAGCATCCCAATCGACGCCGAGGTCAGGCCCTTGCCGAGCGAACTGACCACGCCGCCGGTCACGAAGATGTGTTTCGTCATGGACTCGTCTGGAAGGTCGCCTCTAGTCCCCTCCCCCTGGGAGGGGGGAGGGTTAGGGAGGGGGTCGCTCCACTCGGGAAGCCTTCACCCCCACCCCAACCCTCCCCCCCTCAAGGGGGAGGGAGAACGAAGGCTGAGGGGCGGGAATCAAACTTTTAGCTTATGCCCCCGAGAAGTGACAACTAGCCCGAAGCGCGGGCGAGGGACGGAAGACACCCTCGCTCGCGCTTCGGGCGGGTGTCTCACGCCGCCATCCGCGAGCGTGATTCGCGGTATGCGTGCAGGAATGCCGTGTAGTCCCCCGGCGTGTCGACGCCGCGGTGGGCGTGCGCCACGACGCCGACGCGGATGGTGCCGCCCGCGCCGATGAGCCGCAGTTGTTCCAGTTTTTCGAGCGTTTCCAGCGGGTGCGGCGGGGTCTTCGCCAGTTTCAGCAACACGTCCCGGCGATACGCATACACCCCGAGGTGCAGCAGGAATCGCGGCGGGGTCATCGCGAAGTCGGGCTCGCCGTCGCGGATCATCGGGATCGGGCTGCGGCTGAAGTAGAGAGCTCGCCCGGTGTCGTCGCACACGACTTTCACGCAGTGCGGGCTCAGGTACGTCTCCCGGTCGCGGATCGGCGTGGCGAGTGTTGCGACTCCGGCGGAGGGATCTTGCTTCAACAGCTCGGAAAGCAGGTCCGCGTTCGCCGGGTCGAAGAGGGGTTCGTCCCCCTGGATGTTGACGATCACGTCCGCGTCGAGTTTCTCCGCCACTTCCGCGACGCGGTCCGAGCCGGACGGGTGGTCGCCGCGGGTCATGACGGCCGTCCCGCCGAAACTCTCGACCGCGGAAAAGATCCGCGAGTCGTCCGTGGCGACGATGACGCTGTCGCACTTCGCCTGGGCTGCCTGCTCGTAGACGTGCTGGATCAGGTACTTCCCGCTGACGCGAAGCAGCGGCTTGCCGGGCAGGCGGGTCGAGGCGTACCGGGCGGGAATGACGATGGCGGTCCGCACGCGCGACCCTCCTTGGCCAGCGATGGGAAAGTAGGGAGATTAGACCGCACACGCGGCCCGGGGGTCAAGCCGGACCCTGTGCCTTCCGATGAATCCGCCACGGATGAACACGGATGGACACGGATCGGAGAGAAATCTGTGTTGTGGATCGTTGACCGGCCGAGTCAATGGAAAGAGTAGCTGGCTTCGATCCGTGACCATCCGTGTTCATCCGTGGCTCAATGACTCACCACCAGACTCGACTCGACGTGCCGGGGCAAGGTGGGGTATACCGGCGGCCCAGGGACGGACGCCCCATTCGGAGGGAACCGGTGCGCATCGGGTACTGCCTCGCCCTCGCGGGCCTCTTCGCCGCTTACGTCGGCCTCGCCGCGATCGTGCCGCCGGCCGACGACGAACTCTACTACTGGTGCTGGGCCCAGACCCCGCAGCTCAGCTACTTCGACCACCCGCCGATGACCGCGTACATGATCCGCGCGTCCACGGCTGTTTTCGGCGACACGCTCGTCGCGGTCCGGCTGCCTGCCATTCTGACGACGCTCACCGTCCTCGTGGTGGTCGGCTGGCTGGCGGTGCCGCGGAAGTACGTGCCGGTGCTGCTCCTCACACCGCTGTTCTCGTTCGGGGCGGTGATCGTCACGCCGGACACGCCACTGTTGCTGTTCTGGTCGCTGTACGTGGCATGGCTCGTCGTGGTCCACCGGAAGTTGACGCCGACGGAGGGGGAACCGCAACCCGTTTCGCTGTGGCTGTGGGCTCTCGGCGGGTTGATCCTCGGCTGCGGGATGCTGGGCAAGTACACGACCGGGCTCGCGGTGCCGGCGGGGTTCATCAGCTTCCTGCTGGCGCGAACGAACTGGAAGACGTGGCTGCCCGGCTACGCGCTGCAAGGCGTCGTCGCGACGGTGGTGTTCCTGCCGGTGATCGCGTTCAACATCGAGCGGGACTTCGCCCCGATGAAGTTCCAGTGGAACCACGCGATGGTGGCGAAGACGCCGGGGCTCAAGCCGTTCGCGGAGTTCGCCGGGATGCAGATCCTGCTCGTCGGGACGCTGCCGTTCCTGCTGCTGCCCATCGTCGCCTGGGACTGGCGTCGCCTCGCCGCCGAGCCGAAGATGCGGGCGTGCGCCGCGATGTTCGCCATCCCGTTCGCGTTCTTCCTGTACAAGGCGACCCGCGGCCCGCTCGAAGGGAACTGGGGGCTCGCGTGCTTCGTCTCGTGCTGGCCGATCGCGGCGGACTGGTTCGCCCGGGTCGCCCGGGAAAAGCCCTGGCTGAAGTGGACGACCGTCGGCACGTTTGCGATCCCCGCCGCGTGCGTGCTGTTGGTGACGGCCCACCTCGTCCACCCGCTGAGCTTCTTCCCGCCGCAGCACGACCGCATCACCCGGCAGGCGGTGAAGCTCGACCTCGCGCTGAAGGCGGCGTCCGACGCGAACGCGCACGGCAAGTTGCCCATGTACGTGACGAACTACCAGTGGACGGCTCTGATGCGGTTCGCGGGGGCCGACGCCCGGCAGATCGACGGCGCGACCCGTCCGAGCCACTTCACGACGCCGGCCCAGCACCTCACGGACGTGGACAAGGCGTACGTGCTCAACGACGGCCCGCTGCCGCCGAACCTGACGGAAGGGTTCGGCCCGCCGGAGGTGATCGGGTGGTACCCGCTCGAAGTCCGCGGGAAACTGATGACCGCGATGATGCTGATGGTCTACACCCGCACGGAGCCGCGCGGCAAAGTCAGCGCGTCGCGGTGAGGTTTGATCCGTATATTGACGCTGAGATGCACTAAGCCCCATCGCATTTCCTTCTGGTCCCCTCCCCCTTGAGGGGGGAGGGTTAGGGTGGGGGTGGGGGGCTCCCCTGGGTCAAAGCCTTCACCCCCTCCCCAACCCTCCCCCCTCAAGGGGGAGGGGGAAGAAGTCGCAGAGGGCAACAACTTCTTGCGATCCGGACTTCTCTCCCGATGAGCGACACCGTTCTGAAACTCGGCATCCCCGCGGGCTCCCTTCAGGAAGCGACCGCCGATTTGTTCCGCAAGGCCGGCTACAAGCTCACGTTCGCCAGCCGCAGCTACTACCCGAACATCGACGACGCCGAGATCCACTGCACGCTCATCCGGGCGCAGGAGATGGCCCGCTACGTCCAGAACGGCTCGCTCGACTGCGGGCTGACCGGGCACGACTGGGTCATCGAGAACGACGCGAAGGTCGAGGAACTGGCGGAACTCGTCTTCAGCAAGGTCAGCCGGCGGCCCGTGCGGTGGGTGCTGGCGGTGCCGAACGACTCGCCCATCCGCGAACCGAAAGACCTGCAAGGCAAGCGCATCGCGACGGAAGTCGTGAACATCACGCGGAAGTGGCTCGCGTCCCACGGCGTGACGGCGGAGGTCGAGTTTTCCTGGGGCGCGACCGAAGTCAAACCGCCCCGCCTCGCGGACGCCATCGTCGAAGTGACCGAGACGGGCAGTTCGCTGAAGGCCAACAATCTCCGCATCGTCTGCGACATCTTGCAAAGCACGACGCGGTTCATCGCCAACCCCGCCGCCGCCGCCGACCCGTGGAAGCGGCGGAAGATGGACGACCTGGTGATGATGCTCCGCGGGGCGATGGCCGCCGAGAACAAGGTCGGGCTGATGATGAACGTCCGCAAGGCGGACGTTCAACGGGTGCTCTCGGTGCTGCCCGCGTTACAGAAGCCGACGATGTCCACCCTCTCCGACCCGGAGTGGGTGGACCTGCTGACGATCCTCGACGAGGACGTGGTCCGGCGGATCATCCCGGAACTGAAGCGGGCCGGCGCGAGCGGGATCGTCGAGTTCCCGCTGAACAAGCTGATCGACTGACGCCCCCGCCGGCGCGGCCCGCGTCACCGCTTCGGCGTCACGGTCGGCCGCGACGCCGTCCGCTGGGCGGCGGGCAGGTCGAACCGGTCCAGGTTCATCACCTTGGCCCACGCCGCGGCGAAGTCCCGGACGAACTTCTCCTGGGCGTCGTCGCTGGCGTACACCTCGGCGATCGCGCGCAGTTGCGAGTTCGAGCCGAACACGAGGTCCGCCGACGTTGCCGTCCACCGCACCTTGCCCGCCCTGTCCACGCCCTCGAACCCGGCAGCAGTTTTCCTCCACTCCGTGCCGGTGTCGAGGAGGTTGACGAAGAAGTCGGTCGACAGGGTTCCGGGGCGGGCGGTCAACACCCCCGCCTTCGAGCCGTCGGCGGTGACGTCCAGCACCCGCAACCCGCCCACCAACACCGCCATTTCCGGGGCCGACAGGGTGAGCAGGTTCGCCCGGTCGACCAACAGGCCTTCCGCCGGGCGGGACAGACCGGCCGGGTAGTAGTTGCGGAACCCGTCGGCCGCGGGTTCCAGCACCGCGGCCGACTCCACGTCGGTCTGGTCCTGGGTGGCGTCGGTGCGCCCCGGGATGAACGGAACGGACAGTTCGTACCCGGCGTTCGCGGCGGCCGTTTCGACCCCGACGCCGCCGCCCAGCACGATCACGTCGGCCAGCGACACCTTCTTGCCGTCGGCCAGGGTCTTGTTGAACTCGTCCCGGACCTTCTCCAGCACGGGCAACACTTTGGCGAGTTCGTCGGGGTTGTTGACCTTCCAATCTTTCTGCGGGGCGAGCCGGACGCGGGCACCGTTGGCCCCGCCGCGCTTGTCCGTGCCGCGGAACGTCGCCGCCGACGCCCACGCGGTGGAGACCAGCTGCGCGGTCGTCAACCCGGACGCCGCGAGTCGGGCCTTGAGGGCCCGAACGTCCGCCGCGTCGACGAGCTTGTGATCCACCTTGGGGACCGGGTCCTGCCAGATCTGGGGTTCGGGCACCCACGGCCCGAGGAGCCGGGAGGTCGGCCCCATGTCGCGGTGGGTCAGCTTGTACCACGCGTTCGCGAACGCGGCGTCGAAGGCTTTCGGGTTCTC
Organism: uncultured Alcaligenaceae bacterium; assembly: GCA_964444365.1. GTDB lineage: Bacteria > Planctomycetota > Planctomycetia > Gemmatales > Gemmataceae > CAYUHJ01. The sequence continues at coordinate 11,012 of CAYUHJ010000010.1, forward strand.
GTGGAACCGCTCGGAAATCTTCCGGTAGGCGGGGTCCATTCTCAGCGCGAGGTCGGTGGTGAACATCATCGGCGCGTGCGCCTTCTTCGGGTCGTAGGCGTCGGGCACGGTGCCCTTCCCCTTCCCGTCCCGCGGGGCCCACTGCCACGCCCCGCCGGGGCCCTTCGCCACCTCCCACTCGTACCCGAAAAGGTTGTCGAAGTACCCGTAGGACCACTTGTTCGGGGTGGACGTCCAGGCCCCTTCGAGGCCGCTGGTGATCGTGTCCGGGCCCCGGCCCTTGCCGAAGGCGTTCTTCCAGCCCAGGCCCTGCAACTCGACCCCCGCGGCTTCCGGCTCGGGTCCGACGTTCTTCTCCGGGCGGGCCGCGCCGTGGGCCTTGCCGAGCGTGTGCCCGCCGGCGATCAGGGCCACCGTTTCCTCGTCGTTCATGCCCATCCGGCCGAAGGTGACGCGGATGTCTTTGGCGGCGGCCAGCGGGTCCGGCTTCCCGTCGGGCCCCTCCGGGTTGACGTAGATCAGGCCCATCTGGGTGGCACCGAGCGGCTGCTCGAGCTTGCGGTCGCCGGTGTGCCGCTTGTCGTCGAGCCACTTGGTTTCGGGTCCCCAGTCGATGTCGGGATCCGCCTCCCAGGCGTCGACCCGCCCGCCGGCGAACCCGATGGGCTTGAACCCGGACGATTCCAGCGCGCAGTTGCCGGCCAGGATCATGAGATCGGCCCACGAGATTTTCTTGCCGTACTTCTGCTTGATCGGCCACAGCAGCCGGCGGGCCTTGTCGAGGTTAGCGTTGTCCGGCCAACTCCCGACGGGGGCCAGGCGGATGATGCCGGACGCCGCGCCGCCGCGGCCGTCGAACGTGCGGTAGGTGCCGGCGCTGTGCCAGGCCAACCGGATCATCAGCCCCGAATACGTGCCGTAGTCGGCCGGCCACCAGTCCTGCGAGGTGACCATCAACTTCAGCAGATCCTTTTTGACCGCCTCCAGGTCGAGTTTCTTGAACTCGTCCGCGTAGTCGAAGTCATCCCCCATGGGGCCGGATTTGAGCGAATGCTTCTGCAAGACGTCGAGGTTGAGTTGATTCGGCCACCAGTCTTTGTTGCCGTACCGGGCAACCCGAGCCGCCCCTGGATTGTCCCCGGCTACGGCGGCGGCGGGCTTCTGCTGGGCGGCGGCAGCGGCGGCCGTGCCGAAGCCGAGCGGGCACTTCGCGGCCGGCTCGGCCGGCCTGGGTGGCGGTGGAGGGGCCTCGGCGAGAGCGGTGGCCGCTACCCAAAGAGCCACGGTGCCCGTCAAGACACCGTTCACGAGAATCGTCCTGGTCATGATTCCTCCGTGCATCCTGGGTTGTGACTCCCGGTCAGAACCCGCGTGCGCGGAACGCCGGGAGGGGGCTGAAATCGGGGGGGAGTCGAGTTGCCGCTGCCACAGTCTAACCCGCCGGAACCCATCTGCCAGCCCATCGCGGCCACGGCGATTGATAGGGCCGGCCTATCCCCTCTGCCGGGTCGAGTCCCCCGGCTGGGCCTCCGCGGCGGTCACAGCTCCGTCACCACCCGCCGCACGAGCGTTCGCAGTTTCGGCTCGGCCTCGTGCGCCGTCGCGATGATCTCCGGCAGGCTCACCGGCTTCAGCGCGTCCGCCAGGCACACGTCAGTAATCACCGACAGCCCGAGGTTCCGCATCCCGGAGTGGACGCCGACGATCGCCTCCGGCACGGTCGACATCCCCACCACGTCCGCGCCGATCGTCCGCAGGAAGCGGTACTCCGCCCGCGTCTCCAGGTTCGGCCCCGTCACCGCGACGTACACGCCCTGCTGCACGGGGATCTTGTCTTCCAGTGCGATCCGCTTCGCCAGTGCCAGCAGTTCGCGGTCGTAGGTGTAGCACATGTCCGGGAAGCGTTCGCCCAGTCGCGAATCGTTCGGCCCGATCAGCGGGTTGTCGCCGAGCAGGTTGATGTGGTCCTCGATCAGCATGATGTCGCCGCGGCTGTACTGCGGGTTCATGCCCCCGCAGGCGTTCGACACGATCAGCACGCCGCACCCGAGGGCCTTCATCACCCGCACGGGGAAGGTGATCTGCTGGAGCGAATACCCCTCGTACTGGTGGAACCGCCCCTGCATCGCGACGACCGTCTTCCCGCCGAGCTTGCCGCACACGAACTTCCCGTGATGGGACGGGGCCGTCGACGACGGGAAGTGCGGGATCGACTCGTAGGGCAACGCGGCCTCCGCCTCGATGTCGTCCGCGAGGTTGCCGAGGCCGGTGCCCAGGATGATGCCGACGGTCGGCGACCCGGCCCACCGCTGGCGGACGGACGCGGCCGCTTCCTGAATCTGGTCGTACAGCCCGGTCATGGGTGGGTTCCGTTGACGTGGTGCCGCGGGCGGGCGTATCGTGTCCGCCGCTCGGGTTCGTTCGGGATCGGGGTCATGCTATGTTGCTGCGACTCGCGGGACAGCTCACCGATGCGGCGGTGGCGCGAATGGCCCGGCAGCCGTCCACGCGGGCCCCGTTCCCGGCGGAGGTGCTCGACCCGCCGCCGTTCGCGTTGCGGTTGCCGGCGATGGACCCGGAGGAACGCCGTCTGCTGGACGCCGTCCTCGCGGACCCGGACGCGGACGAACCCCGGCAGCGGTTCGCGGACTGGTGCGATCGGGCGGGCGACCCGCGGGGGGCGTTGATCCGGGGGCAACTTCAAACCACCCCTCCCCCAGCCCCTCCCCGAAGCGGAGAGGGGAGCAAAACCATCCTCCTCCCCCTCTCCGCTTCGGGGAGGGGGCCGGGGGGAGGGGTTGCTGGCCTCGATACCGTGTTCGCACCGTGGGGCGCGAAGGACCTCGTCGTCCGCCGCGGGTTCGTCGAGGGGATGTCCCTCAGCGGCCGCGCGTTCATCAGCCTCGGGGCCAGTCTGTTTCGTCTGACGCCGCTCTGCGAAGTCCGTCTGGTCGCGGTCGCGCCGTTCGTCGGGGAACTGGCCGCGTGCCCGCACCTCGCGCGGCTCGCCCGGCTCGACCTGACCGGGAACCGGATCGGGGCCGAACGGATTCGCCTGCTGCTGGGTTCGCCGTACGTGGCGAACCTGCGGGAACTGGTGCTCGTCCGCAATGACGTGACCGCCGCCGACCTCGCCGGGGTGCCGACACTTTTCCGGGGAACTTTTCGGTTCGACCCCGCGTCGGAATAGCGTGGACTCGCAAGCCACGTCAGCTTGAATCGGACGCCCAACTTCCCGTTCGTTTTCGAGGTATTCCCATGTCTTCGTCGCCCCACGCGGCGGCGCGGCCCCGCCGCGCGACCGTCGCCGCACTCGCGCTCCTGCTCGCCCTCGGCGTCACCGTCCCCCTCGTGGGGTGCGGGGGACAGAAGCCGGCGGAGGTGGCCCAGGTCAAGCCGCCGGAAGTAACGCCGCCGGAACCGGAAGAAGAGTTCCCCGACCTCAATTACCGCGACGACTCCCTCCCACCAGAACTGCCCGCGGTCATCAATGTCGAGAATCACGCGGAGATTCGTTCGCCGGACATCAATTACCCGGCAGATTTACCGTTGCCGCCGGGGCTGACGGCAGAGGGGATCGGCGGGCTGGAGGGCACGACCGGTGCGCTCATGTCGGGTGGCGGCGCGGGTGGAGAAGGCGCGTTTCGCGGCCGCTCCGGTGCGACGCGGAGCAAATTCCTCTCGTCGAGCGGCGGGGACGCCTACAACCGCATGAACGCGGAGCAGTACGGCCGGGTCGTCGACAACGTCTTCCTCGCCGCCCGGTCGAACCCGCTGTCGACGTTTTCCACCGACGTGAACACGGCCAGCTACAGCAACGTCCGCCGCTACCTCGACCGGAGCAAGCTGCCGCCGAAGGACGCGGTGTTCGCCGCCGAGTTCGTCAATTACTTCTCGTACACCTACCCGCAACCGGCCGGGGCCGACCCCGTCTCGATCACCACCACCATCGCCCCGTGCCCGTGGCAGCCGAAGCACCACCTCGTCCGGATCGGGCTCAAAGCCAAGGACGTCGACCGGGCCAACCTGCCGGCCCGGAACTTCGTGTTCCTCGTCGACGTGTCCGGCTCGATGGAAGCGGCCAACCGCCTGCCGCTGGTGAAGAAGTCCCTGCTGATGCTCGCCGACCAACTGACGGCGAACGACTTCGTGAGCCTCGTCACCTACGCGAGCGGCACCAGCATCCGGTTGCCCGCGACGCGGGGGGACCACAAGGCGATCATCCGTTCCGGCATCACCGAACTCCAGTCCGGCGGCGGCACCAACGGGGAGGCGGGGATCACGCTCGCGTACCAGCAGGCGAAGGCGCACTTCATTCCGGGCGGAGAGAACCGCGTCATCCTCTGCACCGACGGCGACTTCAACGTCGGCCAGACGAGCGACGCAGAACTCGTCCGACTGATCGAGCAGCACCGCAAGTCCGGCGTGTTCCTGTCCGTCGTCGGCTTCGGCATGGGCAACCTGAAGGACCAGAAGATGAAGGAGCTCGCGAACCACGGCAACGGCTACCACGTGTACATCGACTCCGAGCGGGAAGCCCGCAAGGTGTTCGTGGACCAAGGGGCCGCCCTTGTGACCGTGGCCAAGGACGTGAAGCTCCAGGTCGAGTTCAACCCCCGCATGGTGACGGCGTACCGGCTGATCGGGTACGAGAACCGGCTGCTGAAGGCGGAAGACTTCAAGGACGACACCAAGGACGCCGCCGAGATGGGGTCCGGGCACACGGTCACGGCGATGTACGAAGTCGTGCCGGCCGGGGTGAAGATCGACCTGCCGGGCGTCGACCCGCTGAAGTACCAGGAACCCGCCAGGCCCGCCGAACGCGGCAGCGACGAGTGGCTGACCGTGAAACTCCGCTACAAGGCCCCGGACGGCGACACCAGCAAGGAGATGATCCACCCGATGCCGGCGACCGACTTCGTCACCGAGATGCCGCCCGACTTCCGGTTCGCCGCCGCCGTCGCCGAGTTCGCGATGGTACTGCGAGACACGAAAGAGAAGGGCGCGTCCAGCTACGACCGCGTCATAGCGGCGGCCGAGACGAGCCTCGGCGACGACTCGGGCGGGCACCGGAAGGAGTTCGTCGAACTGGTGCGGAAGGCAAAGAACGCCCCACCGCGGAAGGGGTTGGAAGAGTCGGAGTAAACGACCAGATTGGTTTCGTAGGGTGGGTCGAGCCGGCTTTGCGGCGAAGACCCACCGAACCGGCAACGAGTAGTTGCTCGGAAGGGTGGGTCAGCGCCGAAGCGGCTCGACACACCCTGCCAATCAAATCAACTGCAACGGCGAGCGGTCGCGGGCGGCGAGGTGGCTGGCCTTGCCGGTCAGGAACTCGTCGATGTGCCGGGCGGCCTCGCGGCCCTCGGCGATGGCCCACACGACGATGGACTGTCCGCGGCGGCAGTCGCCCGCCGCGAAGACCCCGGGCTGCGAGGTCATGTACTTGCGGTCGGACTGGATCGCGCCGCCCTCGCTCAGCTTCACGCCGAAGGCGGCCGGCAGGCCGTTCTCCGGGCCGCTGAAGCCGATCGCGAGCAGCACGAGGTCGCACGGGAACGCGATGTCCGAGCCGTGCATTTCCTCGAACTGCCGGTCGCCGTTGTCGTCGAAGTACTGGTAGACGCGGACGCCGTGCAGCTCCTTCACCCGGCCGTGTTCGTCGCCGGCGAAGTGCTTGGTCTTGATCTGCCAGTCGCGCTTGCCCCCCTCCTCGTGGGCCGGGGAGATCCGGAGGATCTTGGGCCAGAGCGGCCAGGGCGTGTCCGGGTTGTAGTTGTCCGGCGGCCGGGGGTTGTAGTCGAGCTGCAGGACGGACTTGGCCCCCTGCCGGTGGCACGTCCCGAGGCAGTCCGCCGCCGTGTCGCCGCCGCCGATGATGATGACGTTCTTGCCGGTGGCCAGGATCGGCTCGCCCTGAATGTCGAGCCCGGCGACCCGGCGGTTCTGCTGCGTCAGGTACGGCATCGCCATCTCGATGCCCTTCAACTCCCGGCCGGGGATGTTCAGGTCCCGCGGCTTCGTCGCCCCGACGCTAAGCAGCACCGCGTCGACCTTCGCCCGCAGTTCCGCCGCGTCGACGGTCCGGCCGACGTCCGCCCCGGTGACGAACTTGACGCCCTCGCCTTCCATCTGGGCGATGCGCTGGTCGACGTAGTGCTTCGCCATCTTGAAGTCGGGGATGCCGTACGTCATCAGCCCGCCGAGGCGGTCGTCGCGCTCGTAGACGGTGACGGCGTGCCCGGCCCGGCGGAGTTGCTGGGCGGCGGCGAGGCCCGCGGGGCCGCTGCCGACGACGGCGACCTTCTTGCCGGTCTCCTTCGCCGGCGGCTGGGGCTTGATCCAGCCCATCTCCCAGCCGCGGTCGACGATCGCGCACTCGATGTTCTTGATCGTCACCGGCAGGCCGGGGATGGCGAGCACGCACGACGCCTCGCACGGGGCCGGGCAAGTTTTCCCCGTGAATTCCGGGAAGTTGTTCGTGTCGTGGAGGGCCTTCAGCGCCTCCTCCCACCGGTCGCGGTGGACGAGGTCGTTCCAGTCCGGGATGAGGTTCCCGAGCGGGCACCCGGTGTGGCAGAACGGGATGCCGCAGTCCATGCACCGCGTCGCCTGCGCGCGGATGCCCTCGGCCGGCATCGGCTGGTAGAGCTCGCCGTAATCCTTGGTCCGCTTGTGGACTGGGCGGGGCATCAGCTTCTGGGGTTCGATGTTGAGGAACCCGCGGGGATCGGCCATCTTCTTAGCGGTCAGTGGTCGGTGGTCAGTGGTCAGTTCAGACCGCAGACCGGACCCGGACCCCTCCTTCCTCTGGTGAAATCTCTTGGCGAGCGTCACTCGTGAGAGTGACGAGTCCCCGCCGGTGAAGTACAACTCCGCTCATCTGTTCGGCCCGATGTCAGGCGAATCGCATGATTCCGAGGGCTGAGGCCTTGGTGTGAACCACGGATATTGCCGGTATCGCTTCTGAACCTGATGGTAATCAGGGGTGCTGCGGTCGATCACCCAATCCTCAAGCAGTTCCCCTTCCTCACCCCACCTTCGGCGAGCAGTGCAGATACCTGCCTCCCACCATTCGTCCGCAGCTGGTCTCCCCGACGGGTACCACTCCCGCGACCGTCCGTGCAAAACGCCCCCTTCTAGCTCTGAGTCCAACGCTAATATCCCGTTCGGGTGCCAGCGACGTACCCTCCCCCATGCTTCACCGTCTCGCATCTCACTTTCGCTGGCCAATGTCCCATCGCGATGGCGCGTGAAACAGACTCCTGTGAACGGCTCGCCGTCGTAGTAGCACGGGCCATTACCTTCCGGGTACTCCAATGACCCCCATTCGACGCGCTTCGTCACACGCCCACCCCCGCGAACAATCTCGTCACTCTGACGAGTGACGCTCGCCCGTTACCCGTTGACCAGCTCCCACTGTCGTTGCACGACCTTGCTCTGCTCCAGCACCCGGCGGTAGTCGCGGGGGTAGACCTTCACGAACTTGCCGAGTTCCTCGTCGAAGTCGTTGACGATCCCGTTCGCGAGTTCGGAGCCGGTGTACAGGACGTGCCGGTTCAGCAGGTTGCTGAGCGTGCCGATGTCCTTGTACTCCGTGACCGGGACGAGGTCGACCATTTCGAGGTTGCACTGCTCGCGGAAGGTGCCGTTGGGGTCGTAGATGAACGCGAACCCGCCGCTCATGCCGGCGGCGAAGTTTCGACCCGTCGGGCCGAGGACGACGATGACGCCGCCGGTCATGTACTCGCAGCCGTGGTCGCCGACGCCCTCGACGACGGCTTTTGCCCCGGAGTTTCGCACGGCGAACCGCTCGCCGGCGAGGCCGCGGAAGTAGGCCTCGCCGCCGGTCGCGCCGTAGAGGGCGACGTTCCCGACGACGACGTTCGCCTCCGGCTTGTAGCCGGCATCAACAGGCGGGGTGACGACGAGCTTGCCGCCGGACAGCCCCTTCCCGACGTAGTCGTTGGCGAGGCCGCGGAGCCGGAGCGTGATGCCGCGGGTGACGAACGCCCCGAAGCTCTGGCCGGCCATGCCGGTGAACTGGACGTCGATGGTGTCCTCGCGGAGGCCGCATTCGCCGTGCTTCGCGGTGACGAAGTAGCTCAGCAGCGTGCCGACCGTCCGGTTCCGGCTCGTGACCGGGGACGCGATCTGCACGTGCTTTTGCGTCTCGATCGCGTCCTTGCACGCCTTGATGAGGTCCCAGTCGAGTTGCTCCGCGAGCACGTCCGGCTGGCGCTCGACGCACCGCGGCGGGCTGCCTTGCGGCACGGACGGCCGTTCCAGCAGCGCGTTGAGGTTGACGTGCTTCGCCTTCCAGTGCCAGGAGATGTCCTTCGGCGCGAGCAGGTCCGTCCGCCCGACGATCTCGTCCAGGGTGCGGAAGCCCATCTCGCTGAGCAGCTCGCGGACCTCCTCGGCGACGTAGAAGAGGTAGTTGACCACCTGTTCCGGCGTCCCCTGGAATTGCGCCCGCAACACGGGGTCTTGTGTCGCGATGCCGACCGGGCAGGTGTTCAGGTGGCACTTCCGCATCATGATGCAGCCCATCGCAATGAGCGGGGCCGTCGCGAAGCCGTACTCTTCCGCCCCGAGGCACGCGGCGATGATCACGTCCCGGCCGGTCTTCATCTGGCCGTCGGTCTGGACCCGGACCCGACCGCGGAGGCCGTTGCGAACGAGGACCTGCTGGGCTTCCGCGAGGCCGAGTTCCCAGGGAATCCCGGCGTGGCGGATGCTGGACAGCGGCGACGCCCCGGTGCCGCCCGAGTCGCCGGAGATCAGGATGCGGTCGGCGTACCCCTTCGCCACGCCGGCCGCGATGGTGCCGACCCCGGACGCGGCGACGAGCTTGACCGAGATTTCCGCGTGCGGGTTGGAGTTCTTCAGGTCGAAGATCAGTTGCGCGAGGTCTTCGATCGAGTAGATGTCGTGGTGCGGCGGCGGGGAGATCAGGCCCACGCCGGGGGTGCTGTACCGGGTCTTGGCGATGGCGCTGTCGACCTTGTGGCCGGGCAGCTGGCCCCCCTCGCCGGGCTTCGCGCCCTGGGCCATCTTGATCTGAATCTCGATGGCGTTGGCGAGGTAGTTCGCGGTCACGCCGAACCGGCCGCTCGCGACCTGCTTGATCGCGCTGCCGCGGAGGTCGCCGTTCGACTCGCGCTTGAACCGGATCGGGTCTTCGCCCCCCTCGCCGGTGTTGCTGCGGCCGCCGACGCGGTTGAGGGCGATGGCGAGGGTTTCGTGGGCCTCCTTGCTAATGCTGCCGAAGCTCATCGCCCCGGTGAAGAACCGCTTGACGATCTCCTTCGCCGGCTCGATGAGGTGCAGCGGGATGGACTTGCGGGCCTTCTTCACGCCGAGGATGCCGCGGAGCGTGCAGAGGACTTCGCTCTCGTCGTTGGCGGCGGCGGTGAACTCCTTGTAGCTGTCGTAGCTCTCCTTCTTGACGGCGTGCTGCAGCTTCTGGATGGTCTCCGGGTTCCACATGTGGTGCTCGCCGCGGCGACGCCACATGATCTCCCCGCCGCCGTCGAGTTCGGTCGTCGCGTCGAGCGGGTTGGCGGGGTAGCCGAACTCGTGGCGGGCGAGGGCTTCGCGGGCGATTTCCGTGAGGCCGATGCCGTCGATCCGGCTCGGGGTGCCGGTGAAGTACCGGTCGACGACCGCCTTGCCGAGCCCGATCGCCTCGAAGATCTGCGAGCCGCGGTAGCTCATCAGCGTGCTGATGCCCATCTTGCTGAACACCTTCAGCAACCCGGAGTCGACGGCCTTCTTGTAGTTCTTGACGGCCTTGTCCAGTTCCATCGGGTTGCCGTGGGCGTCGATCAGGAGCTTTTCCTGGGCCAGCCCGCGGTACGTCTCGAACACGAGGTACGGGTTGACGGCGGCGGCCCCGTACCCGACCAGGAGCGCGACGTGGTGGACCTCCCGGGCCTCGCCGGTCTCGACGACGAGGCCGCACTTCGTCCGCAGCCCGGCGCGGATGAGGTGGTGGTGAACCCCCGCGGAGGCGAGCAGCGGGGGCACCGGGACGCGGGTCGCGTTCGTGGCACGGTCCGAGAGGATCAGGATCGTCGCGCCGCCGGCGACCGCGCGGGTGGACTCGCCGAGGATCCGGTCCATCGCCGCGGCGAGGCCGTTCTCGCCCGCCTCCCGCGGGAAGGTCGTGTCGATCGTCTGGACCTTGAGCCCCGGCCGGTCCGCGATGCCGCGGATCTTCGCGAGTTCCTCGTCCGACAGGGTCGGCGACTTCAGCCGCAGCAGCCGGGCGTGCTCGGGGGTTTCGTCCAGCAGGTTCACTTCGGAGCCGAGCAGGGACTCCGTGTTCATGACGATCTTCTCGCGGATCGGGTCGATCGGCGGGTTCGTCACCTGGGCGAAGAGTTGCTTGAAGTAGCTGAACAGCAGTTGGGCGCGGTCGCTGAGCACCGCGAGCGGCACGTCGGTGCCCATGCTCGAAATCGGCTCCTGGCCGTCCTGCGCGGTCGGCAGCAGGACGCGGACCACGTCCTCGGCGGTGTACCCGAACGCCTGCTGGCGGGGCCGCAGCGTGGCGAGGTCGACGTCCGGCGGCGGGACGGCGGGCAGGTCGTCGAGCGTGATTTGGTTCGCCTTCACCCACTCGCCGTAAGGCTGCTTCGACGCGACTTCCTTCTTGATCTCGACGTCATGCAGCAGCCTGCCGCGGGCCGTGTCGACGAGGAACATCTTCCCCGGTTGCAGCCGACCGGTCTCGCGGATCTGGTCCGGCGTGTTCGGCAGCACCCCGACTTCGCTGGCGAGGATGACGCGGTCGTCGTGGGTGACGAGGTAGCGGCCGGGGCGCAGCCCGTTGCGGTCGAGCATCGCCCCGATGAGGGTGCCGTCCGTGAAGCAGAGGTTCGCGGGGCCGTCCCACGGCTCCGTCAGGTTGCGGTGGTACTCGAAGAACCCGCGGACGGCGGGGTCGAGCTCCTTCTGCCCTTCAAACGCTTCCGGCACGAGCATCATCATCGCGTGCGGCAGGGATCGGCCGCTCTGGACCAGAAGTTCCAGCGCGAGGTCCAACACCGCGGAGTCGCTCAGCCCGGTGAAGTCGAGCGGCAGGGTCTTCGCGAGGACGTTCCCGAGGCCGGGGCTCCGCATCTGCGGCTGCCGGGCCCCGAGCCACGTCATGTTGCCTTGCAGCGTGTTGATCTCGCCGTTGTGGGCGAGCATGTGGAACGGTTGCGCGAGTCCCCAGTTGGGGAACGTGTTCGTGCTGTACCGGCTGTGGACGAGGGCCAGGGCCGATTCCATCGCGGGGTCGGCCAGGTCGGGGAAGTACGCCCCGAGCTGGTCGGCCTTCAGCATCCCCTTGTAGACGACGGTCTTCGCGGAGGAACTGGGGATGTAGAAGGCGGCCGCCGTGCTCGCGGGCTGGCCGGCGTCCGACCAGCGTTCCGCCCGGCAGCGGATGACGTAGAGGGCGCGTTCAAACGAAGCGTCGTCGACCACCGACGGCCCGCGGCCGATGAGCAGTTGCTCCATCGCCGGTTCCTGCGACCGGGCCAGCCAGCCGATCGCGGACGAGACGACCGGCACCGGCCGCCACCCGAGGACGGTCTGCCCTTCCTCGACGACGATCGCCTCGACCGCCTTCTTGCAGGCGGCCTTCGCGGAGTGGTTCGTCGGTAGGAACGTCACCGTGACGCCGTACATCCCCGGCGCGGGCAGGGTAATGCCGTACTCCTTCGCCTGTTCGCGGAAGAACTTGTCCGGCATCTGGATGAGGATGCCCGCCCCGTCGCCGGTGTCCTGGTCGCAGCCGCACGCGCCGCGGTGCTGCAGGTTGCGGAGAAGTTCGACGGCGTCTTTGACCGTGGCGTGCGATTTCCGGCCCTTCAGGTCGGCGATGAAGCCGACGCCGCAGGCGTCGCGCTCGAAGCGGGGGTCGTACAACCCGGACGCGACCGGCGGCAGGGGCATGAAGTGAGACGAGTCGGCAGGCATGTCGGGGTCCTAATTTTTCAATGCAACGCAAGTCGTCGAATCATCATGTTTTGTAGGTCGGGCCGAGTCTTCGAGGCCCGACGTGAGCCGCAATGTCGGGCCTCGAAGAGTCGGCCCGACCTACAAAACCTTCCTCACCGGAACGTCGGCTGGCCGGTCGATTCCAGCACGGACAGCCACAGGTCGCCGTTCGGGTCCACGCAGTGCCGGTCGCGGACGGCGAGCGGGATCGGCACCAGAACAAACCGCCCGTGCCAGCGGCTGACAACCACGTCGGTCTTGCCGGCCATCGCCGCGTGGACGGCGTTGTGTGCTAACCGCAGACAGTACACGCTGTCGAACGGGTTCGCGCGGACGCTGCGGATCGAGTAACTCGGGTCGAAGTACTTCAGGTTCAGCTCCAGCCCGTCCGCCGCGAACGACTCGGCGATCTTCTCCTTGAGGAAGACGCCGATGTCGCCGAACCGCACGTTCCCGGAGGCGTCCGTCCGGTTCGTCGCGGCCATCAGGTCCTGCCCCGCCCCTTCCGCGACCACGATCACCGCATGGCCGGACTGCTCGATCCGCTTCTTCAGCACCGCCAGGAACCCCTTCGGGCCGTCGAGGGCGAACGGCACCTCCGGGATGAGCACGAAGTTCGCGTCGTTGTGCGCCAGCGAGGCGTAGCACGCGATGAACCCCGAGTGCCGGCCCATGAGTTTTACCAACCCGATGCCGTTCGGGGCAGCCTTCGCCTCGACGTGGGCGGCCCGAATCACGGGTCCGGCTTCCGAAAATGCCGTCTGGAAGCCGAAACTCTGGTCGATGAAGCTGATGTCGTTGTCGATCGTCTTCGGGATCCCCACGACGGAGATCTTGACCCCCCGGTTCGCCACCTCCGCCGCGATCGCGTGGGCCCCCCGGAGGGTGCCGTCGCCGCCGATCACGAACAGGATGTTGATGCCGAGCCGCTCCAGGCAGTCGACGATCTCTTCCGGGTCCTGCTTCCCCCGCGACGACCCGAGGATCGTGCCGCCCTGTTCGTGAATGCTCGTGACGAACTGGGGCGTCAGGTCCAGCACCGGCCGCTGGTACTTCGCGACGAACCCCTGGTAGCCGTTGCAGAACCCATAGATCTTCCGCACCCCGTACAGGAAGTGCAGTTCCATCACGATCCCGCGGATCACGTCGTTGAAGCCGGGGCACAGCCCGCCGCAGGTGACGATCCCCGCCCGCGTCTTCGACGGATCGAAGAAGATCTTCCGCCGCGGGCCGCCGGGCTCGAACCCGGGCAACTTCTCCAGCGACCCGCGGGCCGCCACCGCGGAGGCGGTGTCGTCGAACAGCACCCGATCTTCTTCGTCTACATTGTAATAGGACCGCTCCCGCGGCGCGAGAAGGTGCGACAGCGGCGAATCGATCCGGCAGGTGCCGAGGGTTTTGACGACGAGTTCTTCGGGACTGACCACAGGGCGGAGTTCCGGTTGAGATCGCGGCCGGTTCCGTCCCCGGCCCGGATCAGTCCGGGTCGGGGTGGTGACCAGTTTCGCGGCAGCAGGGCGCAACCAGAAACCGGTGCAATTCTCACGCCGATCACAGCCGGGGAAATGGAGGGGTCAGGCCAAGGGAAATGCCGCGCAACTGGTCAGAAGATGCGCGGACATTCGGCGGCTGTGAGAAGCGGCACGGGCAAAGCGACTCGGCCCCACCCGCTCGGACACGTGGGTAATGCGTTCGCTCGTCACGGCGTTTGGCCGCGGCTCGTGCTCAACGCTCCCCGAGCCCACGCCTCTTCCAGCTCTCGCAGGTCGGCGACGCCGTACTGCCGCTTGATCGCCTGCGTCTGGCCGTACCGCTGGCTGTCTCTCAGGAAGGTCGTGAACGCCTTTTCCCCTTTCCACTTCACCAGGAAGTCCACCAGGGAAACGCTGCCGGCGTACCAGCCCGTGACCTGCCCGGCGGGGACGCCCGCTTCGAGCAGTTTGCCGGCCGGGACGAGGTCGCCGTCCCGGTGGCAGCGGACCGCCGTCCGGAGGCAGCGGTCGAGTTCCGTCGGCGACGCGGCGAGGGCGGCCATGCCCGCCTCGGCCCACCGCGGCGGGGCGTGGGTCGGGAACAGGTCGGCCAGCACGACGTGGGTCAGTTCGCGGGGCAGGGCGTCGTCGGCGGCCGCCGCATCGTCCGCCCGGAGGTCGATCCGCCGCTCGACCGCCTGCCCGCCGTCCAGCTTGACGACGGCTCGCCCGGTCGCGGACTCGGGCTGCCCGGTGGTTTTCGCGAAGGCGGCAGAATCGGCGTGAATCACGATCTCGCACTTCGGCTCCCACGCCCCGCCCGGAGGGCCGGACCAGCGGGCCGCGATCTCGCCCCGCTTCGCCTCGGCCGCCTTTGCAATCGCTTCGCCGAGTTCCTTCTTCCCGCCGTGGCGGACGCGGAAGCTGGCCGTTTCGATCGCGTCCCCGACCGCGACGACCGCGTTCCCGGCCCGGGACTTGGCGACCGCGACCAGGTCGGCCGCGACCTTCTGCAAGCCGGCGTTGCCGGGGGCGTGTTTGGCCGCGTCCTCGACTTCCGCGACGACCTCGGCCGCCACGCCGGGGTGGTTCGGGTGCGCGTTCAACCGCTCGGCGGCGATGCGGATTCGGCAGTACGCCCACGCCGCGTGGTGCTCCGGGGACAGTTCCACCCCCCCGCCGCACGCGGCGGCAAAGAGCTTCGCCGCGAGTTCGAGCTTCTTCGGCTGGGCCTTCCCCTGGTTGAACAGGTCCGCCGCCTGCCGCAGCGAATCGAGCGCCGCGCTCGGTGCCGGATCGACCGCCGGTGCCGCCACGGGCGGGGGCGGGGGTGCGGCGGCCGGTTCCGCCTTCGCCACCTCCGCGGCTCCCGGTCCGGCTTCCGCACTGCCTCCGATGAGCATCAGTTTCGTCCGCAGGTCGGCGACCCTGGCCGGGTCCGCGTTCGCGAGTTGCAGCCGCTTGATCTCGGCGGCGTAGGCGGACCGCAGCAGGTCGAGGAACGCCCGGCTGCCGTCCGCCGCGGGCAGGGTCTTTTCGAGCAGGGCGATGGCGTCCGCAGACTTGTGCGCGGTCAGCAGGTCGCGGGCGTCGGCGAGTGCGGTTTGGAGAACGAGGGCCCGGTCGATCGGGGTCGGGTCGGCGGCCGGTGCGGGTGCGGACACGAGCGCGGCGAGACAGATCGCCACGAAGGGGCGGGGCATGAGCGGCGTCCTTGCCGGGGGTGAGGTCGACGTGTCGCGTGCGGGGCAATCCTTTGCCCGCGGGGCGGAGGTTTACCCCCGTGCGGGGCCATTTGCAACCCGAATGCATCGTCATCGACGGCCCGGGGCGGAAACTTGAGCGAATTCCGACCAGCCTGATCCGCCGGCGGTCCGGCCGCGGAACTCCTCTTCCGCCCGTTGCCCCCGCCGGCTATATCCCGCCCGTTACGGGAGGCCTTCCGATGCCGCGTTCGCACTACTTGCTCGTCTTCCCGGTGTCGCTGCTCGCCGTGCTCGTCGCGGTCACGCCGGCGGCCGCGCAGGCGAGCATCCACCGCAACGGCTTCGGCGGCCGCGACCCGTTCTGGGCCGCCGCGGACGCGAACATCAAGTTCGACGAGAAGGCCCACAAGATCTCGGACGAGCACTGCAAGAACGCGCCCACCTCCGAGTACATCAAGATCGACGCGAACCCGTCCGCCGGGGCCGTCGACGCCGAGTACGTCCACTACGCCTACGACACGCCGCCCGCCCCGATCACCGACCGCCTGACCGCGAGCGTCTGGGTGAAGTCCTACCGCGCCGGCGTTCAGCTTCGAGCCCGGGTCGTGCTGCCCAAGGAAAAAGACCCCAAGAACCCGGACGCCCCGCTGACGGCTCTGATCCTGGGCGACTCGTACAAGAACGTCCGCCAGTGGCAGCCGCTCACGCTCGGGAACCCGGAAGACCTGCTGCGAAAGCACATGCCGGTGCTGCACGCCCGCGTCGGCCACGCGGTCGACTCCTCCGGGGCGTACATCGACCGGCTGATGCTGAACGTCTACGCCGGGCCGGGGGTGACCGAAGTGTGGGTCGACGACCTGGAAATCGGCCCGGTGAAGGTCGACCCGAACCAGCCGGCTGGACCGAAGCCGAAGACACCGGGAACGACCGCATCCCGCCCCGGTGCGACCGCCTTGCCGAAGGCCCGCACCGTCGAGTTCCGGGACGGTCAGGTCAAGATCGACGGCGAACCGTTCTTCATGCTCGCGATTCGGCACACCGACACGCCGTTGAAGACGCTGCGGGACGCGAACATCAACACCGTCTGGTTCCCGGCCGAGACCGCGCCGGAAACCATCGAAGAAGCGGTCCGCCAGGGGTTCTGGATCGTCCCGAGCGTGCCGCTGCCTGCCGCCGGGTTCGAGCAGCCGCCGCGAAACGACGCCGTGTCGATGGAACGCGAGGCGAACCGCGTCGCGGACTTCCTCCGGCGGTTCCTGTCCACCGACGCCGTCCTGATGTGGGACCTCGGCGGCGGCCGCACTTCGGAAGAAGTCGCACGGGTCGCCCGCACCGCCTCTGCCGTCCGCGAGGTGGACCCCCGCCGCCCGCGCGGCGTCGACCTGTGGGACGGCTTCCAGAACTACTCGTCCTACGTCGACGCCGTCGGCACCCACCGCTGGCCGCTGTTCACGAGCCTGGAACTGAACTCATACAAGGACTGGCTCGCGCAGCGGAAGTCGCTGACGAGCCCCAGCAAGATGACCTGGACCTGGGTGCAGACGCACCTGCCGGACTGGTACGTCCGGTCGATCGCCGGCAAGGCGGACGTGACCAAGTTCGACGACCCCGTCGGCCCGCACCCGGAACAGATCCGCATTCTGACGTACCTGAGCCTCGCCGCCGGCAACCGCGGGATCGGCTACTGGTCCGACCGGTTCCTCGCGAACACCCACCACGGCCGGGACCGCCTGCTCGAACTGGCGATGCTCAACACCGAAATCGAGATGCTGAAGCCGGTGCTGAACACGGCCACCGAACCGGCCAAGTGGATCGGCACGAGCGACGGCAACGTCCAGGCGGCGATCCTCCGCGGGCCGAAGGAAGTGCTCGTCCTCCCGGTCTGGCTCGGGGCGGGGACGCAGTACACGCCGGCGCAAGGGGCGTTGCCGTCGCTGAGCGTGACGGTGCCGCTCGTCCCGGACGGGGCGATCCCCTGGCTCGTGTCCCCGGTCGGCGTGACGGAATTGAAGGACGTGAAGCGCGTCGCGGGCGGCACCCGCATCACCATCCCCGAGTTCGACCTGACCGCCGCCGTCGTCTTCACCAGCGACCTGAAGCTCGACGGCAAGATCGTCCGCTGGCAGGACCACACCCGCTACCGCGTCGGCGAACTGGCGGCGCGGTGGGCCGAGCAGCAGGCCATCGAGCAGCACAACAAGACGCTCGCGATCCACAACCGCATCACCCAGTCCGGCGGGCCGGAGGTCGCGGAGTCGCAGGCGTTGCTGGCCCGCAGCGAGAAGTACATCGCGAACTGCAAGGAGTACCTCGAAAACAAGCAGTGGGACACCGCCTTCCGCGAGGCGCGACGTGCCCAACGGCCGTTGCGGGTGCTGATGCGCGAGGACTGGCGAAAGGCCGTCGAGGGGCTCGACTGTGCCACCGCCAGCCCCTACGCGGTCAGCTTCTACTCGCTGCCGCTGCACTGGCAGCTGGCGAAGGACGTGGCCGGGTCCAAGCCCGGGGCGCCGGTCCTGCCCTACGGCCGGTTCGAACTCAGTGGCCCCGCCCCGGACCAGGGCGCGGCCGTGGCATCGCTCCCAGGGTGGAGCACCCGCCAGAGCCTGCTCGACCCGGTCGTGGCGGTCGCGTCCATCGTGAACGCGGACAAGCTCGCCGACGTGCCGCCGCCGAAGGTACCGCTGCCGCCGACGCGATACGTCGCCCCGGAGTTCGACACCCGGCCCGCGGACGTGAAGCTCAAGCCCGAGCTCGGCAAGCAGTGCCTCCGGCTGGACATCGCGCCGAAGGTGAAGGTGGACAAGGCCGGCAACCCGCTGCCCGCCCCGCAAGCCCTCGAACGGGCGTTCCTGGCGGTCGACAGCCCGGCGGTCGACCTGCCCCCCGGCTCGCTGGCCCGAGTCAGCTTCTGGGCCAAGGTGCCCCGCGCCATCGAGTCCTCCGCGGACGGCGTCGTCGTCTACGACTCCGCCGGCGGCGAGCCGCTCGCCGTCCGACTCCAGGTCACCGACGGCTGGCAACGCTTCAACCTGTACCGCCGCGTGCCCGAGACGGGGAAGCTGTCCATGACCTTCGCCCTCACCGGCATCGGGACCGCCTACATCGACGACGTGAAGATCGAGCCCCTCGTCCCGGCCGGCGGCCCCGTGCAGGCGGGCGGAGTCGCGCCGGCCCCTCGCCGGTGAAGTGGCCGCAACTCTCACCCGCTTGGGGGCTCATCCTCGCATGTCAGCCCGGGAGGCGGTACAATTCAGCACCCGCCGCATCCCTTTTCCGTCCCGTGATGCCATGAGCCATCCCAGCCCGGCAAATCCCGACCGCCGAACGGTTCTCACCCTCGCCGTGGCGGGCACCACCGGCGTGCTCGCTCGCGGCCTGGGTACGGACGCGCCGCCGGCGAAGCTCGAACCCCGGCTCGACCCGAAGCGGGACGTCGGGGAGAAGCTCGCCGGGCTGAAGGCGAATCGGGCCATCGTGCTCGGAACAGCCGACGTGACCGGGGAGTTCAACGACACGGCGAAGAAGTACGACCTGCACAAGACCGGGCCGAAGGGGCGGGACTTCACCCTCAAGATGTGCTGGGCCCCGGACCGCCAGCGGGTCCTGTACTGCGGGGCCAACCACGGGGTGCCGCACCGCCTGAACGACGTGTGGGAGTTCGACCTGCCGTCCCTCACCTGGGCGATGCTGTACGCCCCGGACCTGCCCCGCGGGTACGCCGACCTCGGGAAGGACACGTCCGACTGCGAGTTCAAGGACGGCGTCCTCGTGACCCGGCGCGGCGGGCCGGCGGTGATCGCGCACACGTGGTGGGGCCTGACCTACGACCCGCGGAAGAAGGCCCTGCTGTTCATGAACACGTGGGTGACGGATCGCAAGAAGGCGGTCAAAGACCTCGGCGGCGACCCGGCCGCGCTGTACGACGGCCCGCCGCTGTGGGCCTTCTTCCCCGCCGAAAAGAAGTGGGCGTACTTCAAGGCCCCGAAACCCCACCCGGTGGCCATATTCGGCGGGATGCTGGAGTTCGTCCCCGAGTTGGGCGGCAGCGTCTGGCACGCGAACAACTGGCAGACGCGGGGCACCTGGGTCCACGACTTCGACAAGCACGCCTGGACGGACGCGAAGGCCAACGGCGGCGGGAAGGCGTTCGAGCGCGAGGCGGCGGAGCCCGAGCAGGTCGGCTACTACGACCCCCGGCGCAAGATCCTCGTCGCCCAGCGGCACCACGACACGCACCACTACGACGTGGCGAAGAACGAGTGGAAGAAAGTCCTGACCGGGGACAAGGACGACGGGAAGACCCCCTACGGCCACGACGCGCGGTCGGTCATCGGGTACGACCCCGTCAGCGGGCACGGGCTGCTGGTGCAGTTCCAGACGAACACCCTCTGGGCCTACGACCCCGACCGGACCGCGTGGGCGAAGCTCGCCCCGGAGGGGGCCCCCATGCCGACCGGCGGCAAGCGGCTCGCCTACGTCGACCCCGCCCGGAACGCGGTCGTCGTCATCGACGGCGTCACCGTCTGGGCGTACCGCTACCGAACGCCGTGACGGGTGCCGGGTCCACCCCCGGCGAGTGCCGCCACAACCCAGGGACGCGAACCATGCCCGTTCCCGCCGCCGGAACCCTGCGTGCGCTGATCGTTGCCGTGGCCGGCGGGTGCGGCGTCGCTTGTGTCGCCCCGGCCGCGGACCCGCCGAAGGTGCCACCCGCCCCGCGGTTCCCCTTCGACCCGGACCACGCGCAGCGATACCGGGACGGCTACGCGGCCGCCACCGGACTCCCGAAGAACATCACCAACTCGGCGGGTATGAAGCTGACCCTCATTCCGCCGGGCACCTTCGAGATGGGGCCGAACGGGAGCAGGTACCGGGTCACGCTGGCGAAGCCCTTCCACGTCGGGGTCACCGAGGTCACGCTCGGGCAGTACCGCAAGTTCCGGCCGGGGCACAAGGTCGAAGGGGCCGCCGACGAGTTCAACGAGGACGACCGCCCCGCGGCCATGCTGACCTGGGACGACGCCCGGGCGTTCTGCACGTGGCTGTCGGAGCAGGACGCGGAACAGCGAGCAGGGCGCAGGTACGCCCTGCCCACCGAGGCCCAGTGGGAGTGGGCCGCGCGGGCCGGCACGGGGACGGCCCGGCACTTCGGCGAAACCGACAAGGACCAGTCCAAGTATTCGTGGTTCAACGCGACCTACACCCCGAACCCGAAGACGGAAGCAGACGGCCGGGGCCGCCAACCGGTCGGGAAGTTGCCGGCCAACAGTTGGGGACTCCACGACACGCTCGGCAACGTGTGGGAGTGGTGCGGCGACCGCCGGGCCGACGAAGCGACCGGCGAAACCCGCGACCCGGTGATGCGCGGCGGCTCGTGGCGGTCCGGGGCGTTCCACTGCACCGCGGTCGCCCACGACCCCGGTCCGCACGGCACGAAAGGCGACCACATCGGCTTTCGCGTCGTTTGCGCGGGCGCGAAACCAGACTGACCGGCCACCACGTCCCCCTTCGACACCGGAGGCGGCACTTCTCGATCGGCAATCCATTTCCGACACGGGCACCCGGATTTTCCCGCAATTTCCCTTGCGCATTCCGCAGGATCGGCCTAATACTATCATCAGCTCGTGTCAGCTCAGACTCCCTAGGTTGGCTCCCATGCTGTGGAACGAAGTCTGGGACGGTGATTGCCTGGAACTCCTGCCGGCCCTCTCGGACGGCACCGTCGACCTCGTCTTTGCGGACCCGCCGTTCAACATCGGGTACGGGTACGACGTGTACCACGACAGCCGGCAGAAGACCGAGTACCTGGCGTGGACCGACCGCTGGCTGGAGGCGACCCGCCGGGTGCTGTCGCCGACGGGGTCGATGTTCGTCGCGATCGGGGACGAGTACGCCGCCGAGATCAAGGTCCGGCTCGACGGCCTCGGGCTGACGATGCGGAACTGGATCGTCTGGCACTACACCTTCGGCGTGAACTGCACCAAGAAGTTCAACCGCAGCCACGCGCACATCTTCTACTACGTCGCGGACCCGAAGAACTTCACGTTCAACCCGGACCCCGTGCGGGTGCCGTCGGCCCGGATGACCACCTACGCCGACCGGCGGGCGAACCCCGTCGGGAAGTTGCCGGACGACACCTGGGTGCTGCGGCCGCAGGAAGCCGGGGACCACTTCGCGCCGGACGCGGACACCTGGTACGAGCCGCGCGTGTGCGGCACCTTCAAGGAGCGGACGTCGCACCCGTGCCAGATGCCGGAGGCGGTGCTGGAGCGGATCATCGCGGTCGCGTCCAACCCCGGCCAACTCGTCCTCGACCCGTTCGCCGGCAGCGGCACGACGCTGGCGGTGGCCAAGCGGCTGCGGCGGAAGTACCTGGGCATCGAACTGTCGGAAGGGTACGCGGAGGGGATTCGCGAACGGCTGAAGTCGGTGAAGCCGGAAGCGGAGAAGCCGGTGAGCGTGCCGCGGGGGCCGGGCGTCGGGCGGACACAGGCGGCGGGGTTGAAGCCGCGGTAGGGAGAGGAGGACCGGAAGTCAGTCGTGGTCGGACTCTTCCAGGTCGGACAGCAGGCTGGCGTGGACCTCGTCTTCGAGCGGCAGACTCTCGTGCTCGTAGCCGGGGGCCTCGACGAACACGCTCCACCGGCGGGACGGGTCGGCGAAGGCGGCGCGGTCGGCGGCGGTGAAGTGGAACTCGACCCAGTGGGCGAGGCCGATGAGCCGGTCGCCGACGCGGTTCGTCAGGAACGCGCCGGGCACTTCGATGTCTTCGGACCGGAACCCGATTCGGCCGCCCGAGATCGCCGCCCGCACCGCTTCGAGCGCCCGGCTCGGCCGGCGGCCCGGCTCGGCGATCCACATCGCGGCCTGGAGTTGATTGCGGCGGGGGAGCAGGCGGTTGTACCAGTTCAGTTCGGCTTGCACGCGGCCGGGTTCCGTCAGGCGGGCAACCCGGACCAGTTCGTGGACCCGGAACCAGAGGGTCTGCCGGTTCTCGAACACGACGTTGACGGCCGGCCCGACGCGGACCCGGCGACAGCGGTCGAGGTAGCGGTAGTGTTCTTCGAAGTGGTCGTCGCGGTGATCCTGGTAGAAATCCGGTGCCGTCATTTCGTCCAGCGTGAGCGGATGCATGGCAGGCTCCGGCGGTCGGAGTGGCTCCTCCTTGAGGGTCAAGTCCTGAAATCGGCGGTGATAGAATTTTGACGCAGATTGCCCGACTTCCCATATCCAATCCGGAGAGTTCCGCAGATATTTCTGTCTGAGCTGGCGGTAGAAACGAAAATGCCGCGCCAAAAGGCCGCGGCAATGAAGAAGCCGTGTCGTCGGCGTGTGGAAGAGATGAATCAGTCCGACCCGCCGAGCGAGTCGAGCGCCTCCTGCCGGGTTTCGTACAGCGCCCACAACGTGTCCAGGGCGGTCGTCCGCAGCAGCTCCCGGATGCGAGGGCTGACGCCGGCCAGAACCAGTTCGCTGCCGCGTTGCTTCACGAGCAGGTGGCACCGCAGCAAAAACGTGATGAACGCCGAGCCGAAGTACCGGACGCCGGACAGGTCGACGATCAGGTTCGACGGCGGGTCGTCCTTCAACGGGGCCAGGATCAACTGGGCGGCCGTCAGGATCACGTTCTCGGGCAGTTGCTCGACTTCCGGCGAGGGCACGATGACGGCAGCGTCGCCGTGCCGTTTCAGCTGGAAGTATTCGTTCGCGAGCGGGGCCGGTCGGGGGGTTATTTCGGTCGTCATGCGTGAATCCTGGGGTGGCGGGGCGATCCATTCACCTCCCAACAGTAGCCAGGCGGGAGGAACGAAGCAAGGACTTGACCGGTTTCAACCGTCGTCGAACACCTTCCGACCGCTGACGTACACCTGTTTCACCGCCAGTTCCGGGTCGAGCACAACCAGATCGGCCCGTTTCCCGACTTCCAGGCTCCCCGTTTCGCGGTCGATCCCGAGAATGCGGGCCGGCGTCAGGCTCGCCATGCGAATCACCTCGTGCAGCGGGGCACCGGTCAGGCGGTGGAACGTGCGGACGCAGTGGTCCATCCCCATGACGCCGGACGCGAGCCCGGTGCCGTCCGGCGTGACCCCGACGCCGTCGAGCTTGCGGACCGGTTCGCCGGTGCCCTCGGGGCCGAAGAAGTACTCCCCGTCCGGGCGGTCGACGGCCCGCATCGAGTCCGTCACCAGGGCGAGCCGGTCCGGCCCCTTCACCTTGTACGCGAGCCGCAGCAGTTCCGCGGACAGGTGCTTGCCGTCGGCAATCACTTCCGTCGTCAGGGTGTCGAAAAACAGCGTGGCTTCCATCACGCCGCCGCGCATCGGAAACCCGTAAGTCGGTCGCAGCCGGGCGCGGTCGGACATCGCGCAGAACAGGTGATCGACGTGCTGCACCCCCCACTGCACGGCCGCTTCCACCTCCGCGAACGTGGCGTAGCTGTGCCCTGCCGTGACAATCAGCCCCCGCTTCCGGGCGGCGCGAACCAGCCAGTCCGTGCGGGGGGACTCCGGCGCGACGGTGATGGTCCGCAGCCCGCTCCCCGCGAACGACAGAAAGAGTTCGTCGCGGACCGGGTCCGGCGTCAGGAATTCGAGCGACGGGTGGCAGCCCTTCGCGGCGGGGATGAAGAACGGTCCGTACAGGTGCCCGCCGAGGATCCGAGCCCCGCCGGTGTCGGTGCCGGTCAGTTCGCGGTTCAGTTCCAGGAAGCGGACGTACTGCTGATACGTCGCAACCGTGCTCGTCGGCGTCAGCGAGGTCGTGCCGTGGCGGGCGTGGCACCGGCACACCGTGCGGAACGCGTCCGGCGTCAGGTCCATGAAGTCGGCCCCGTCGCCGCCGTGGACGTGCAGGTCGATGAAGCCGGGGGCGAGGAAGTTTCCGCCCAGGTCGATGACGGTGTCGCCGGGGGCGGGCTCGCAGATGCGGCCGTTGTCGACGGTCAGCGACGACTCCGGGCGGATGCCGTCGGGCAGGACGAGCCGGGCGTTCGTGAAGGTGGTGCGGGCCACGGGCGGCGTCTCCGGGGTGGGTTTCGGCCGGGGTTCGCCTATCGTAACCCCCCAGGGAAGAATGGCGAGTCGCTCTTTCTCCCTCCCCCTTGAGGGGGGAGGGTTGGGGTGGGGGTGAAGTCTCCCACCCAGAAGCGACCCCCACCCTAACCCTCCCCCCTCCCAGGGGGAGGGAACCAGAGGGGATTGTCATGGCGAAGCGGAAGTTGGCCGGGTTGCGGGTGCTCGTCACCGGGGCGTCGCAGGGGATCGGCCGGGCGCTGGCCGCGTCGGCGGCGAAGCGCGGCTGCAAGGTGCTCGCGGCGGCCCGGTCACAGCCGTTGCTGGACGAGCTCGCGAAAGAAGTGCGGGCGGCCGGGGGCACGATCGAAACCGTCGCCGCCGACGTGACCAGCCCCGCCGACCGGCAGGCGATGGTCGACGCCGCGCAAAAGCACTTCGGCGGGCTGGACGTGCTCATCAACAACGCCGGCATCGGGGCGACCGGCCACTTCATGGACTCCGACCCGGCGGTGCTTCGCCAAATCTTCGAGGTCAACTACTTCGGCCTGTGCGAGGTCACGCGGGCGTTCATCCCGATTCTGAAGCAGGGGACCACCCCGGCGATCGTGAACATCTCGTCCGTCGTCGCCCGACGTGCGTTGCCGGCGCGGTCGCTGTATTCGGCGAGCAAGTTCGCGGTCGCCGGGCTCAGCGAGGCGATCCGGGCCGAACTCTCGAAGGACGGCATCGACGTGGTCGTCGTGAACCCCGGCCTGACGCAGACGAACTTCTCGCAGAACATGCTCGAAGCCAAGGCGAAGCTGTCCCTCGACCACAAGCGCGGCATGACCAGCGAGCAGGTCGCGGAGGCCACGCTGGACGCGGTGGCCGCGAACAAGACGGAGGTCACGCTCACCTTCCAGGGGAAGTTGCTCGTTCTGGTGAACCGCTACGCCCCGTGGGTCATCGACCTGTTCGCGAAGAAGAAGGTCCGCGAACTGTTCGCCGCGGAGATCGCCGCCCGCGAGCAGGCCCGCGCCGGCGGCTGACCCGTCACGAGCTGGACGCGATGGAGTTCGCCACGCTGCCGAACGTGCTGTTCGCGTTCGCCCCGAGTTCCGAGATCGCCCCGATGCAGAACACGATGATCAGGGCCAGCATGACGGCGTACTCGACCGCCGTCGGGCCGTCTTCTTGCTTGATGAAGTGAACGGTGGCTTGAATGAGTGCGCGCATGGCCTGTCCTCTTCGCGGGTGCGAGGCGGTTACCGGGAGACCGGAATGTCGGATCGGGCGAAGTGACAGCCGAGGTGGGCGGCCGGCTGTCGGCGACGAGTGGCGGCTCGGTCAAGTGAAGAAATAGAGTGAGAAATCGGCGGGGCAAACGATTTCCCGACATCGTCGGGATTTCCTTCTGCAATATTTGTCGGCTTTCCCGACACCAGTCGCGTTCTTCGACACCGTCGCGATTTTCCTCCCTCCGACACAATCCGGCTGCGATTTCGCCCATCTTTGGCTTGACACCACCGCGCGAGTCGGTATGGCCTCCCGGTTCGATGCATTCACACGCGCGGGGGCGGGCACGGGGGGACCGGGCCGGGCCGCGCCGCGGAAGGGGGATGACATGCTCCGCACGTTCGCGGCCGGGGTGGCCGCTGTCGGGCTCGCGCTGGCCGCCGCCGGCCCCGCGGCCGCCCAGCAGCCGCTCACCTTCAAGCCCATCGACACCGACAAACTCATCGTCAAGCCGACCGACCAGGCCGCCGGGCTGTTCTCCGGCGTCAGCCGGATTTCGAGCCGGATCATCGCCGGGTCGCTCGACCAGAACGGGTTCGTGAAGACGATCAACAACCTGTTCGGCCGCAAGACCCCCACGCCGGGGCCGCAGCCGGGGTTCAGTGCCCTGCCGAATCCGGGGCTGTACCCCTCCACGAAGTACCCGAACTCGTTCCAGCCGGTGATGCCCGTCTACCCCCGGTAGTCGGGAACGGGCCACCGTTGGCAGGTGTTCCCCGGTACAATGGCGGACAGCGGAATCCCCTGTTCGCCGTTGCCGGCCGAGATCGCCACCATGTCCCGCACCCGCCTCCCGCTGGTCCTCGCCGGGTTCGCCCTCGGCGTGGCCGCCACCGCCGTCGTCACCAGCCTGCACGGGCAGCCCGCCCCGCCGCCGCCGGCCGTTCCGAAGGAGCTCGCCAGCTTCCGGGACGTGGTCAAGCGCGTCCTCCCGGCGGTCGTCAGCATCGACGCCAAGTCCCTCGAAAAGAAGCCCGCCGACGCCGGGGCGAAGAAGTCGCAACTGCCCCCCGGCACGCCCGACGAGTTCCGCCGGTTCTTCGAAGTCGCCGACGACGCCGGCCCGAAGGCCGACCCGAACCTCGGCTTCGGGTCCGGCGTGATCGTCGACCCCGCCGGCGTCGTGCTCACGAACTTCCACGTCGTCGAGGGGGCGGACACCGTCGAACTCGCCCTCCAGGACGGCCGCAAGTTCACGTCGAAGGACATCCGCCGGGACGCGAAGACCGACCTCGCGGTGATCCGCATTCAAGCGGCCAACCCGCTCCCCTTCCTCGACCTCGGCGACTCGGACGGCATGGAGGTCGGCGACCGCGTGCTCGCCGTGGGAGCCCCGTTCGGCCTCGCCGGGTCCGTCACGCACGGCATCGTGTCCGCGAAATCCCGGCAGAATTTGAAGCTGAACCAGTACGAGGACTTCCTCCAGACCGACGCCGCCATCAACCCCGGCAACAGCGGCGGCCCGCTCGTCAGCCTGGACGGGAAGGTGATCGGCATCAACTCCGCCATCAAAACCCGGTCCGGCGGGTCGCAGGGCGTCGGCCTCGCCGTGAGCAGCAACCTGGCGAAAGACGTGGTCGACCAGCTCCTCAAGAACGGCGTCGTCCGCCGCGGTTACCTCGGGGTCGCCATCAAGCCGCTCGACGACGAAACCGCCCTGAAGTCCGGCCTCCCGAAGGGGACCGGCGTGGTCGTCACGAAGGTGTACGACAACACCCCGGCCGCGAAGGCCGGGCTGCAGGTCGGCGACGTCGTCACGTCCGTCGGCGGCATCGCCGTGAAAGAGGCGAACACCCTCCCCCGCATCGCTGCCAAGCTGCCGCTCGACAAGGAGACCGAACTCGTCTACGTCCGGGACGGCAAGGCGGTCGCCGTCGCCGTCACGATCGCCGAACAACCCGACGACTTCGGTAAACGGGCGAAGACCGTCCCGGAGAAGCCGCAAACCCTGAAGTTCGACGCCCTGGGGCTGACCGTCGCGGACCTGACCCCCGGCGAGGCGGCCCGGTTCGAGTACCCGAAGGGGACGGTCGGCGTTCTGGTCGTCGGGCTGCAGCGGGGCGGCCCGGCCGCGGAGGCGGGCGTCGTCCTCGGCCGGGTGATTCAGAAGGTGGACAAGACGCCGGTCGCCACCGCGAAGGAGTTCGCCGACGCCCTCGCCGCCGCGAACCGGGAGCGGGGGGCGCTGCTCACCCTGCTGCGGCCGACCGGCGAGGTCGAGTTCGCCGTCGTGAAAGTCCGGTGACGGGCGACCGGATGGGTGCGACTTCCTCGTTCGCTACTCCGATTTAGCAGACGGGTACAGGTGCAACGATCCGTTCGTCGTACGAACCGAAGGCAGACTCAAGGTACTCCGATACACGGGTCGCATCATCGACATAGATGGATCATTGGCGACGAAGCCAGTCCAACTTCCAACGGCACATCCTCGGTCGATACCAACTCGCAGAACGCGGCAAGCGTCGGAGCCGTTCGGATTCATCGACGGACCGGCTGACAAGAAACGCGACAAAGAGGAACGCCGCAAACGCGGCCTCGTCAACGCCGGAGGATATGCCGCAGTTGCATTTGTCGTCGCGCTGGTAATACTCGGCGTGATCGTGCTAAGCGGTGAAATCAAGCAGCGTGTCGATCTGGTTGTCGCGATGGTGACAATCATGATCGTAACCACTGGAGTCATGCTCCGGGCTGAACAAGGCCACCGTTGACCCGACCCGCGGCGGGCTTCGTGAATATAATTCCCGAAACGAGACCCCGACCCGCCCGGAGCCCGCGCCGATGGCCGACGTTCGCGAAGTCCAACTCCTCGTCATCGGCGGCGGCCCCGGCGGGTACCCCGCGGCGCTGCACGCGGCCGACCACGGCTTGAAGACGCTGCTCGTCGACGAGGACCCGAAGCTCGGCGGGGTCTGCCTGAACCGCGGGTGCATCCCGTCCAAGGCGCTGCTGCACGTCGCCAAGCTGATCCGCGAGACGCACGAGTCCGAGGCGTGGGGGCTCACGTTCGACAAGCCGAAGCTCGACCTGGCGAAACTTCGCGATTACGTGCAGACCAAGGTCGTCGGCAAGCTCACCGGCGGGATCGCGCAACTGTGCAAGGGCCGCACCGTCGAGACGCTCCGCGGCCACGCCACGTTCGCGGATGCCAACTCCGTCGGCGTGACCGGCCCCGGCGGTGAGGATCTCGGCACGGTGCGGTTCAAGAACTGCATCGTCGCGACGGGTTCCCTGCCGGCGGTGCCGAAGCCCTGGCAACTCGGCGACGACCGCATCATGGACAGCACCGCCGCCCTGCTCC
Source organism: uncultured Alcaligenaceae bacterium (assembly GCA_964444365.1). Lineage (GTDB taxonomy): Bacteria > Planctomycetota > Planctomycetia > Gemmatales > Gemmataceae > CAYUHJ01. The sequence goes on from CAYUHJ010000010.1 coordinate 39,774, forward strand.
TCCCGGACGTGCCCGGCAAGTTGCTCGTCATCGGCGGCGGGTACATCGGCCTGGAGATCGGCAGCGTGTACGCCGCGCTCGGGTCGAAGGTGACGGTCGTCGAGGCGCTCGAAAACGTCCTCGCGATGGCCGACCGCGACCTCGTCCGGCCGCTGGAAGCGAAGCTGAAGGCCGAGTTCGCGGCGATCTACACGAACACGAAGGTCGCGTCCCTGAAGCCCACCCAGGAAGGCATCGTCGTCGCGCTCGAAGGGAAGGACGTGCCGGCAGAACTGACCTTCGACCGGGTGCTGGTCTCGGTGGGGCGGCGGCCGAACACGGTGAACCTCGGGCTCGAAAAAGCAGGGCTGTCGCTCGACGCGAAGGGGTTCATCCCCGTTGACCTGCAGCGGCGGACGGCGGTGCCGCACATCTCCGCGATCGGCGACGTGGCGGGCGAGCCGGGGCTGGCGCACAAGGCGACCGCCGAGGCCCGCGTGGCCGTCGAGGCGATCCTGGGCGAGCCCGCCGAGTGGGGGCCGCGGGCGATCCCGGCGGTCATCTTCACGGACCCGGAAATCGCCTGGGCGGGGCTGACCGAGATCGACGCGGCGAAGCAGAACGTCCCCTACGAGGTGATGAAGTTCCCCTGGGCGGCGAGCGGGCGGGCGGTGGCCATCGGCCGGACGGAGGGGCTGACGAAGATGCTGGTCGACCCCGAGTCGAAGCGCGTCCTCGGCGTCGGGATCGTCGGGGCCGGGGCCGGCGAGATGATCGCGGAGAGCGTGCTGGCGATCGAAATGGGGGCCGTCGCCCGGGACGTGCTGGAGAGCATCCACCCGCACCCGACGCTGTCCGAGACGGTGATGGAGAGCGCGGAACTCGCCTACGGGGCCGCGACCCACGTCGCCC
>CAYUHJ010000010.1:40764-71311 GCA_964444365.1 uncultured Alcaligenaceae bacterium
GCGGCGGGGTGCTGGAAGGGCGCGAACCCGCCGTTCCGGTCGGTCGAGGAGCTTCGCATCCAGTCGGCGGCGGAGGAGCGGGCGGCGCACCTGCGGATGCTCGAAGGGTTCCGCGTCCCGGCGGACGCGGCCCGGACCACGCCGAAGCCGGGGAAGGATCTGCTCGCGGACGTGCCGCAGTTGAAGCCGCTCGGGAAGGTGGCGGTCCGGCTGCACCCGCGGTTCGGGGACGAGCCCGGCCCGACGCGGTCCAAGCTCGGCGGGCGGTTCGCGTGGCCCGCGGGGGAACCGTGGCCGGTTTCGGAGCAGTTCGGGATCCCGCTCGTTCCCGTGCTTCAACTCGCCGTCGAGGACGCGCCGCCGGGGTTCCCGTTCGCGGAGCACACGGACCTGTTCCAACTCCTGTGGACGCCGCGGGAGCCGCTCAAACCCCAAGGATTCTGGCGAAAACGCGGGGCCGGCCCGGTCGCCGACCCGCCCCCGCCGAGCCCGATCGCGTTCCCGGACCTCGTCCCGGTCCCGTGCCGCGTCTTCCCGGAACGGGTGATGGAGTACCCCCCGCCGGAGGTGCTGCCCTCGACGCTGCGGGACCAGTTGCCCGAGGGGAGCGGGAGCGCGTCCCGGCTCAGCGTCTGCCCCGGCACGAAGGTCGGCGGCTACCCGTGGTGGCCCGGCGAACCCGGCAAGACGGCGTGCGAGGCGTGCAAGTGGCCGATGGACTTCCTGGCCGGCATCTCGTCGGCCGAGTGGACCGAGACGACCCGCGACCGGTGGAAGCCGACGGAAGAGGCGAAGGACGAGACGGGCTTCCGCGAGGCGGCCGGGCTCAAGCTGCCCGGCGGCGCGGTGAACGTCTTCGTCTGCCGCCGGTGCGTCGGCTGGCCGGTGCGGGCGGTCACGCCCGATAAAACCTGATCAACTCGTCCGCCATCGGCCCCGGCACCGTGTACTGCGGGTAGTGCCCGCACGGGGCGAACTCCACCCGCCGGGCGTTCGGCACCCCGGCTTCCACCTCCGCTTCCAGGTGCCGCGGGACGAGTGGGTCGCGGTCGCCGCCGATCAGCAGGACGGGGTGCGGGATCTTCGGCAACAGCGGTCGCAGGTCGAGCCGGTCGATGATCAGCGTCCGCCGGCACATCGCGCGGATCGGGGTGCGGGAACTGTTTTGCAGCAGGAACTCGAACACCGCGTCGTCCGTGCCCGCGAAGAAGGGTTTTTCCAGCCGGCGCATGACGCCCTCGCGAATGGGAAGATCGCCCATCCGCCAGGGCCAGTACCGGCCGAGCCGGGCGAGGCCGCGCTCGATCCTCTTCAACGGCCGGCGCGGGAACCCGCCCTGCAACGCGGCCCGGCGGAACCGGTCCGGGTACTCGGCCAGCGCCCGGAGCGTGATCGTCGAGCCGAACGACGAGCCGAGAAGGTCGGTCTTCGCGATGCCCAGGTGGTCGAGCAGGGCGACGAGGTCGGCCGCGTAGTGGGGGTGCTTGTACATCCCGAGGTTCGCCCCGTCCCGGCCGTCGGGCAGGTCGTAGGCGACGCACCGGAACCCGGCGTCGACGAGCCGGACGAGGACCATCGCGAACGACAGCGGGTTGTCGTTCATCCCGTGGACGACGACCACGGGCGGGGCGGCCGGGTGCCCCCACGACAGGTAGCGGAGGCGGTACCGCGGCGAGTCGAAGACGCCGGCCGTCGGCTCGGCGCGGAACCGGGACACGGCATCGGACAGGTCGGCGGCGGTGGCGGTGCGGGTCATTCGCTCGTTGTACTCGGCCGGGGGAAGGGCGTACCCCCGCGGCCGGTTCCGGTGTAAGATGTCGGAACGGGCGGCCCCCGCCTCCGACCGTGTGTCCGCGTGAGACAGCCCGATGTCCAACCTTGCCGGCTTCCGGTGCCGCGCGTGCAACACGCCGATCGACATGCAGCCGGGCCAGATCGGCACCTGCTCGGGGTGCGGGCGGAAGAACTACGCCCCCGCGTCCGGGTACGAGTATTTTTCGTCGGTCCCGACGAACACGCTGCCCGGCGAGATCCCGCCGGAACAGCCCGAACTGGCCCCGGTCGACGACGAAGTGATCGTCTGCGCGAAGTGCAAGAAGATCACGCTCGCCCCGCCCGGCACGACCGTCCGGTGCCCGTCGTGCGGGGAGGTGTGCCACGCCTCGAAGATGGACTCGATCGTCGAGCTGGTCGCCGCACCGGGGGATTCCCACGTTTTTCCGCAAAACCGCGGGCTGCTCGTCGCGGCGTCCACCGACTTCACCCTCGGGGCCCTCGCGGACGGCCCCACGTCCGCCGACTTCGCCGCCCCGTCCCCGTTCGGCGAGAAAAAGACGAAGGCGTTCAGCATGCCCCTCGGCGAGTTCGGGACGCCGAAGCCGAGGCCGTCCGCGTTCGCGAGCCCGCTGGTCGTCGCCCTCCTCGCGGGGCTCGTCGCGGCGGCGGGGTACTATTACTACTTCTACCTCCGCCGGTGACGGCGGCCCGCGAGCCGAACCCCGCCGCACACTGGCCGACTCGCACCGGGTTCCCGAGAACGATACGGCCGTCCCGCCCGCGCTCCCGGAGTCCGCACCATGTCCAAAGGCAAGATCGGGGTGCTCATCGAGGAGCACTTCGACCCCGACGAGTACCGCGAGTTCAACCAGTTCTTCCCGGCGAACGGCTACGAGGTCGTGTACCTCTCGCACCTGTGGAACCAGCCCAGCCTCCGGTTCGGCTCGAACGCCGAGGGGGACGAGGTCAAGGAACACGTCGTCGTCACGACCGAAGTGAACGGCCTCGACCCCGCCGGGTTCAAGGCCATCCTCGCCATCGGGGCCTACGCCACGGACCGCTTGCGATACCAGGAAAAAGTGAAGCCCGGCCAGAAGAACAACGCCCCCGCGGTCGCGTTCGTCCGCCGGGCGATGGCGACGCCGGGCGTCAAAATGGCGACGATTTGCCACGGCCTTTGGCTGTGGTGCGCCGACCCGGACCTGATCCGCGGCCGGAAGGTGACGTGTGCCCACAACCTGATCTCGGACGTGTCGAACGCCGGGGCCGACATCCAGTACGACCTGGAAAAGGAGACGACCGCGGACATCGTCATCGACGGCAACCTGATCACGAGCCGGCACCCCGGCGTGAACAAGCTGTTCATGGAAACGATCGTGGCGGAACTGGAGAAATAATCGACGGCGTGATTGTGTTTAGCCGCGACGCGGTAGCGGAGCGCGGCAACGATTCCGCGCTCCGCTACCGCATCGCGGCTACACGAGGACTCCACCCATGTTCAAAAACGCCGTCACCGACGACAAGGCTTTGCTCGACGCTCTGAAGGGGATCAACCCGAAGTTCGGCGACATCGTCGAACGCTATTCCGGCGAACTGTGGGGGGCTCCGCTCATCGACCAGAAGACGAAGGCCCTCGTCTGCATCGCGATCGACGTGGTCAACGGGTCGCTCTACGGGGCCGGCACGCCGTTCGAGGCGCACGTCGACATGGCCATCAAGCAGGGCGCGACCATCGCCGAGATCGAGGAACTGCTCCTCTTCCTGTGCGGCTACGCGGGCATGAACAAGGCCGCCGGCGGGTTCGGCCGGCTGAACGAGATCAAGGCCGCCGGCAAGACCGGGCTCGGCACGCCGTTGAAGTAAGCTCATTCTCCCCTCTCCCCTTGGGGGAGAGGGGCCGGGGGTGAGGGGAAGGCTTCATCCCGAGAGCACGCTCACGTTGTGGGGAAGCGCGTTCCCCTCACCCCTAACCCCTCTCCCCCAAGGGGAGAGGGGGACCGAACCCTCACCAGGAGTCCGCCCGTGAAGAAGCGCGTCAACTACTACAAGGACCTCTCCGCCGACTACTCCCGTCCGGGGCTGGTCTCGAAGGAGATGCAGGACAAGCTCATCAAACAGGCAGAAGAGTTCATCGCGAAGAAGGAGAAGACCCTCCCCGCGATCGGCCCGGACTACACCCTGGCGACGGTCGAAAAGGAAAACAAGGACTGGTGGCCGACCCACTGCGAGGCCCTCCGCCGCGGCCGGGGGGACCTGCTCACCGCCGAGTACCGCGACGACCTCGTGTACCTGTGCCAGGACGGGCCGTACTTCGGGCTCGAAGAGCAGAAGGCCCGCGAACTCCACTGGTGGGCGCTGATCGCCCAGCCCGGCGTGACCATGTGCTGGCCGATCGTCCAGATCAGCGGCGAGCACGTCTTCTTCGAGTGGAAGTGCGAGGACGACGCCACGAACGAGACGATCGCGAAGGGGACGGTGACGTTCGTCCGCCGCGGCCACCGGGGGGCGTGCTACCTCAAGACGGAACAGCTCACGTTCGTGCGGGACGTTTTCGCGCCAGAGGAACTCGTCAAGCTCATCAAGACGTCGTAACGGCCGGACCAGCGAGTATAAGAGCCGCGAACGGGATTCCGTTCGCGGCTCTTGAGTGAGGGCGCGGCGGACGCTGAAGGGTTCCGGCCGCGGGTGTATAATCACGGGCGATCCCTTTTCCGAAGGCACCCTCGTGACCCGTCCCCTCGTGATTTGCCCCCGCGGGCACCAGACCGACCCGGCCGGCGCGTCGGTGTCCGCCAACGGAACCCCCGCCTGCCCGGTGTGCGGCGAGTCGACCCGGCCCGTGTCGCAGGCGTCGACACTCGAATACGCCCCGGCGGCGGACGCGAACGCCACGGTGCCCCCAGGGTCGGCGGCCACCGCCCCCGGCGGGGACGACTGGCAGACGCTCCCCCCCCTTTCCCAATCCGGCACCAAGCCGGACGAGAACGCGACCCTCCCCCCGACCCACCCGCCGGGTTCGCCGACCGGGTCGACCGTGCCCCCGTCCCTGGGGTTGATGACCGGGTCGGCCGCCGGCGAATCCAACCCCGTCGTCACCGTCTCCGGGTACGAGATCCGTCGGGTGCTCGGCCGCGGCAGCATGGGGGTCGTGTACAAGGCCCGGCAGGTGAACCTGAACCGGACCGTCGCCCTGAAGATGGTCCTGGCCGGCGGGCACGCCTCGTCCGACGAACGCGCCCGGTTCCAGAAGGAGGCCGAGGCCCTCGCGTCCCTCCAGCACCCGAACATCATCCAGGTGTACGAGGTCGGCGAGGCCGAGGGGATGCCGTTCTTCTCGATGGAGTTCCTGCCCGGCGGCACGCTCGAAAAGCTGACCCCGGGCGGGTCCCCGATCGACCCGAAGAAGGCCGCGGAGATCGTCGAGAAGCTGGCCCGGGCGATGGCCGTCGCCCACCAGCGGGGGATCGTCCACCGGGACCTGAAGCCGGCGAACGTGCTGCTGACGGCGGACGGCGAGCCGAAGGTCACGGACTTCGGCCTGGCGAAGCGGCTGGACGACGCGGGCGGCCGCAGCGGGGCGACCCAGACCGGCACCGCGATGGGCACCCCGAGCTACATGGCCCCGGAACAGGCCGAGGGCCGGATCAAGGAGATCGGCCCGGCGGCGGACGTGTACGCCCTGGGCGCGATCCTGTACGAGCTGCTCACCGGCCGGCCGCCGTTCAAGGGGATGACCGCCGTCGACACGATGCTGATGGTCGTGACGGAGGAGGCGGTGTCCCCGACCCGGCTGCAACCGCGGCTGCCGCGGGACATCGTCACCATCTGCCTGAAGTGCATCCAGAAGCCGATCCCGAAGCGGTACGCCTCCGCCAAGGACCTCGCGGACGACCTGAGGCGGTTCCAGAACGGCGAGCCGATCAAGGCCGTGCCGGTCAGCAACTGGGAGCGGGCGCGGAAGTGGGTCCGCCGCCGGCCGGCGACGGCCGCCCTGCTCGGGTTTAGCGCCGCGGCCTGCGTCGCCCTGCTCGCCGTCGGGGTGTGGTTCCACCTCGAACTCCGGGCGTCGATGAAGGAAACGGAGCAGGAGAAGCAGGTCGCCGTCCGGCGGCTGGCCCGGCTGTACGTCGCCCAGGGCATGACCTACGCCGACCGCGGCGACATCCCGCTGGCCCTGCCGTTTCTCATCGAAGCCCTCAAGCTGGAACACGGCGACCCCGAGCGGGAAGAACTGGACCGCATGCGGCTGGCGGCGGTCTTGCGGTACACCCCCCGCCTGCTCCGGGTCGGGTTTCACCAGCAGTGCGTGAACGACGTCGGCTTCTCGCCGGACGGCCGGTACGCCTTCTCCGCGTCGGGGGACGGCACGGTCCACGTCTGGGCCGGCTCGCCCGAGGAGCCGCTGTCGATCCACGCCTCCCACCTGCACCACGGGGCCGGGGTGAACCGCGCGGCGTTCTCCCGCGACTCGACCCGGCTGGTCACGGCCGGGAATGACGGCAAGGCCCGCGTCTGGGCGTGCGAAACCGGGCAGCCCGGGGCGACCTTCGACCACGGGGCCGACGTTCGCTGCGCCCAGTTCGACGTCACCGGAGCCGTGGCGCTCACCGCCGGGGCCGACGGCGTCGTCAAGCAGTGGGACACGGCGACGGGCCGCGCGGCCCGGCCCGACATCAAGCACGGCAAGGACGTTCTCTGGGCGGCCTACAGCCCGGACGGGGAACGGCTCGTGACCGCGGGCACGGGCATGGCCAAGCTGTGGAACGCGAAGACCGGCGAGCCGATCGGCCCCCCGTTTCACGCGGGGGCGGACGTGGTCCTGTACGCCGAGTTCAGCCCGGACGGCAAGCGCGTCGTCACCGCCGGGGGCGACAACTTCGCCCGGCAGTGGGCGATCACCCCGGCCGGGGCCAGGCCGACCGGGCGGGACATGCCGCACACCGAAGACGTATTGGCCGCCCGGTTCAACGCGACCGGAACCCGGATCGCCACCGCCTCGGCCGACGGGACGGCCCGCATCTGGGACACCGACGGCAACCCGATCGGCCAGTACATGTGGCACAACAGCGTCGTCAACGACGTCGCGTTCTCCCCGGACGGGACCGCCGTCGTCACGTCCAGCGACGACAACACCGCCCGCGTCTGGGACGCCGCCACCGGCCTGCCCCGCGGCCCCCGACTGGCCCACTGCGGGGCGGTCAACCGGGCCGTGTTCAGCCCGAGCAGCAAGTACGTGCTGACCGGCTCCCAGGCCGGGCTGAGCCGGCTGTACCGCCGGCTCGACTCGTTCCCGAAGATCGTCATCGCCGCCCCGGAGCCCCCGACCCGCGTCAACGTCCGCAGCCGGGACGGCAAGTGGGAGGCCGTGTGGGGGCCGAACAACACCGTCCGCGTCCTCGCCGCCGCCGACCGGAGCCCGGCCGGGCCGGAGATCAAGCTGAAGGGGAACGTGTTCACCGCCGACTTCTCCCCGGACGGCACCCGGCTGGTGACGGCGAACGACATGGGCTCCGCCGTCATCTGGAACGTCGCCACGGCCGAGCTCGCCGTCCCCCCGCTGCGGCACTCCAGCGCCGTGTACTCCGCCGCGTTCAGCCCGGACGGCACGAAGGTCGTGACCGGCAGCGACGACAACACCGCCCGCGTCTGGGACGCCGCCACCGGCGACCCCCTGGGCCAGCCGATGCGGCACGACGCCACGGTGAACAAGGCCGCCTTCGACCCGACCGGGAAGATCGTCCTGACCGCGTCCAGCGACGGGGCCGCCCGCGCCTGGGACTACACCAACGGCGAACCCCTCACCCCGAGCCTGGACACGGCCGGGTGGGCCGGCGACGCCCTCCGCCACCCGTTCGACCCGAAGGTGTGGGACCTCCCCGTCGAGCGGCGGCCGCTCAAGACCCTCGCCCTCGAAGCCCACTGGCTGTCCGGCCACACCGTCGACAAGTCCGGGGTGATCGTCTCGTCCGACGTGGACACGCTCCGCGAAATCTGGGACGAGGTCCAGAAGCACCACCCCGAACTGCTCAAGCGCTAACGCCGGGGGAACGATGACGGAAGCGGAGTGGCGGACGTAACCGAACATCCTCCCGCTGCCGAAGCCGCACGCCCGCGGTGCTCCACCCTCGGTTTGCGCGTCGAGCGGGTGTCTCGGTCGGGTCGCGCCCGAAAACAGCTCGCACCGACGCGGCATTTCCCGGCCAGATGATTGCTCCCCCTTCCCCCGCACCTAGAATCTCCGCCACCGTCCCTGCCGACCCGCACCAGGAGCCGCCGCCATGCCGACCACGGGCTTCACGTTCTCCGACACGGTCGCCGGGTACGTGACCGGTTTCGACGCGGCCGCCGGGGCGTACACCCTCAAGACCAGCGACGGCACGCCGGTCACGGTCAAGCTGCGGTCGAACACCTACGCCATGCTCGCGCGGAACCTCGGCGAGCCGTACCTGGACTGCACCGGGCAGATGAAGACCATGCTCGGGCAGACCGGCCGGTTCCTCTACACCTACGGCACCTACTACCCCGAAGGCGGGAAGGACACGTTCGAGGCGCAGTTCATCACGTTCGTCGGCCGCAAGCCGGACGATTTCGTCTTCGAGCGGCCGGACTGGTGGGTCAAGCAGATCGCCGAGATCGCGGACTTCTTCCTCAAGGCCCAGTTCCAGGGCGGGCCGGTCGACTACGCGAACTACCGCACCACGATCAAGCTGTCCGGCGAGAAGGCGGCCGACAACTACCGCCAGGAGACGGACACGATCTCCCGGCTGGTGTACGGGTTCGCGTCGGCGTACATGCTGACCGGCGACGACCGCTACCTGGAGGGGGCCGAACGCGGCACCGAATACCTCCGCGAGCACATGCGGTTCCACGACGCGGACGAGAACATCGTCTACTGGTACCACGGCATCGACATTCACGGGGACAGCGAGGACAAGATCTTCGCCTCCGAGTTCGGCGACGACTTCATGGCGATCCCCGCCTACGAGCAAATCTACGCCCTCGCCGGGCCGATCCAGACGTACCGCATCACCGGCGACCCGCGCATCCTCAAGGACGCGGAAATGACGGTCGACCTCTTCGACCGCTTCTACCTGGACAAGGAAAAGGGCGGCTACTTCTCGCACCTCGACCCCGTCACGCTCGACCCGCGGTGCGACTCCCTGGGGGAGAACAAGGGGAAGAAGAACTGGAACTCCGTCGGCGACCACGCCCCGGCGTACCTCATCAACCTGTACCTGGCCACCGGGCAGGAGCGGTACGGGAAGATGCTGGAGTTCACCTTCGACACGATCGCGAAGCACTTCCCGAACTACGACGCGAGCCCGTTCGTGCAGGAGAAGTTCTTCGAGGACTGGTCCCACGACCGCACGCACATGTGGCAGCAGAACCGCGGCGTGGTCGGGCACAACCTCAAGATCGCGTGGAACCTGATGCGGATGTTCGGCGAGAAGCCGAAGCCCGAGTACGAGGCCCTCGCCCGGCGGATCGCCGTGGAGATGCCGAAGGTCGGGTACGACAACCGCCGCACGGGCTGGTACGACGTGATGGAGCGGCTGAAGAAGCCCGGCGAGGAGTGGCACCGCTTCGCGTTCCACGACCGTAAGGCGTGGTGGCAGCAGGAGCAGGGAATTCTCGCGTACCTGATCCTGCACGGGATTCTTCCGTCCGACGAGTACCAGCGGTACGCCCGCGAGTCGGCGGCGTTCTACAACTCGTTCTTCCTCGACCACGACGACGGGGCCGTCTACTTCAACGTGCTGGCCAGCGGCGTCCCGTTCCTGATGGGCACCGAGCGGTTCAAGGGCAGCCACTCGATGAGCGGTTACCACTCGACGGAACTCTGCTTCCTGTCGCAGACGTACCTGAACCTGCTCATCACGAAGCAACCGCTCGACCTGTACTTCAAGCCGCAGCCGGGGGCGTTCCCGAACCACACGCTGCGGGTGTCGCCGGACATCCTGCCGCCGGGCCGGGTGACGCTGACGCACGTGTGGGTCGACGACAAGCCGTACGCGAAGTTCGACGCGAAGGCGCTGACGGTGTCCCTGCCGGACGCGAAGGAGTCCGTGCGGGTGAAGGTCCGGCTCACGCCCAACGGGTCGTGATCCGTCATGTCCCCTCCCCCCTTGTGGGGGAGGGTGAGGGTGGGGGTCGCTTGGGTAGTGGAGCTTTCACCCCCACCCCAACCCTCCCCCCTCAAGGGGGAGGGAGTAAGAAGCAGAAGTCGAACGGGGCTCGCTGTTCCATCGACTTTGGGAGTCCGCGATGACGATCAACGTCAAGACCGAGAACGACATCACGGTCGTCGAGATCGCCGGCGAACTGAACGCGGGGACGGTGCCCGACGCGCAGGGTGCGGTGCTGCCGCTCGCGGTGCCGGGGTGCAAGATCGTCCTCGACCTGACGGCCGTCCCGTTCATGTCGAGCGCCGGCCTGCGGCTCATGCTGGTGCTGTTCCGCACGGTGAAGTCGAAGGGCGGCAAGATCCTGCTGGCCGGCCTCGCGGACGAGATCAAGAGCACGATGTCGCTGACCGGGTTCCTCGACTTCTTCGACTGCCGCGCGACCCGAGCCGAGGCCGTGACGGCGCTGGCGTGATCGACCCTCTCCCCGTGGGGGAGAGGGTGGCCGTAGACCGGGTGAGGCGACGACCCCACGAGGAATGACGCTTCCGCCCAAGACAGCAAACCTCTTCACGGGTGAAGCCTTTCCCTCACCCCCAACCCCTCTCCCCCAAGGGGAGAGGGGAGAAGAAAAACTTCCTCCTCCCCGCGAGGCACCGTGAATCGCGTTGACGCCTACCCGACTCACGAGATCGCCGGCTACCAGGTCCGGGCCGGGCGGGCCTACCCGTTCGGGGCCACGTTCGTCCCCGGCGGCGTCAACTTCTCGATCTACTCCAGCCACGCGACGTCTTGCAGCCTCGTCCTGTTCCGCAAGGGCGAGCGCGCCCCGATGGCGGAACTCCCCTTCCCGCCCGGCTTCCGCATCGGCGACGTGTACTCCATGACCGTGTTCGGCCTCGACCCCGAGGACGTCGAGTACGGCTACCGCATGGACGGCCCGTTCGACCCGCAGGCGGGCCACCGGTTCGACAAGACGAAAATCCTGCTCGACCCCTACGCGAAGGCGATCGGCGGCCGCGACGTGTGGGCCTCGCCACCCGACTGGGACAACGTGTACCCGCACCGCGGCCGGCTCGTGTTCGAAGACTTCGACTGGGAGGACGACCGGCCGCTGGAGAACCGGCTCGAGGACCTCGTCATCTACGAGATGCACGTCCGCGGGTTCACCAGGCACCCGTCGTCCGGGGTCAAATTCCCCGGCACGTTCGCGGGCATCCGGGAGAAAATCCCGTACCTGAGGGCCCTCGGCGTGAACTGCGTCGAGTTCCTGCCCGTGTACGAGTTCGACGAGTGGGAGCACAGCAAGCCCGCGCCGAACGGCAACGGCACGCTGATGAACTACTGGGGCTACAGCACCGTCGGGTTCTTCGCGCCGAAGGCCGGGTACGCGGCCACCGGCAAGCTCGGGATGCAGGTCGACGAGCTAAAGGCGCTCGTCAAGGAACTGCACAAGAACGGGATTGAAGTCATCCTCGACGTGGTCTTCAACCACACCGCCGAGGGGAACGAACGCGGGCCGTACATCTCGTTCCGGGGGATCGATAACAAGACGTATTACATGCTGACGCCGGACGGGTACTACTTCAACTTCTCCGGCACCGGCAACACGTTGAACTGTAACAATCCCATCGTCCGCAACATTGTGTTGGATTGTCTGCGATACTGGGCCGCCGAGTACCACATCGACGGCTTCCGGTTCGACCTCGCGAGCATCCTCGGCCGCGACCAGTGGGGGGCCCCGTTGCCGAACCCGCCGCTACTGGAGACGCTGGCCCACGACCCGGTCCTCGCGAAGTGCAAGCTCATCGCGGAGGCGTGGGACGCCGGCGGGCTCTATCAGGTGGGCTCGTTCCCGGCATACGGCCGGTGGGCCGAGTGGAACGGCAAGTACCGCGACTGCGTCCGCAAGTTCATCAAGGGCGACCCCGGCCAGGTCGGCGAACTCGGCCAGCGGCTGACGGGCTCCCCGGACATGTACTGGAACCGCGGCCCGGCGGCGAGCATCAACTTCATCACCTGCCACGACGGCTTCACGCTGTGGGACATGGTGAGCTACAACTTCAAACACAACCAGGCCAACGGCGAGAATAACAACGACGGGGCCAATGACAACAACAGCTGGAACTGCGGCTGGGAGGGGGCGACGGACAACGAATGGGTCAACGCCCTCCGCCGCAAGCAGGTCAAGAACGCCCTCACGATTCTGATGGTGAGCCAGGGCGCGCCCATGCTCCTGATGGGGGACGAGCTCGGCCACTCGCAGCAGGGCAACAACAACACCTACTGCCAGGACAACGAACTGACCTGGATCGACTGGACGCTGGCGGAGAAGAATCGGGAACTCTTGCGGTTCGCCAGGCACGCGATCGCGTTCCGGATGGCGCACCACTCGCTGCGGTACCGCAAGCACGTCGAACAACTGCAGTGGGAGGACGGCGAGGTCCGGCTCTCCTGGCACGGCACGAAGGCGTGGGCCGCCGACTGGTCCCCGGCGAGCCGGACGCTGGCGTTCATGCTGCACGGCCGGGAGTCGGACGCCCACGGCCCGGCCCGGGACTTCATCTACGTGGCCATGAACACCCACTGGGAGAGCCACGGGTTCGAACTGCCGAAGCTGCCCCAGGGCTGGAAGTGGCGGGTCAGCACGAACACCGCGATCGCGCCCCCGGAGGACTGCTGGCCGCTCGGGGGCGAACCCGTACTCGACGAGCAAAGTTACATCCTCGTCGGCGACCGCTCCGTGGTCGTGCTCGTGGGGCGGTAACAGACCCTTTCCGACGACTCTCACCAGAGGGCACCCGATGCCGTTGACCTTGACCCTGACCGTGGCCGACGACCGGGCGGAGATCGTCCTGACGGGCGACCTCGACGCGACCTCGGCCCCGCAGTTCCAGGCGGAACTGGAGAAGGCCGCCGCCGCGAAGCCCAGGCACCTCGTCCTGCACCTCGCGGCCCTGGAGTTCATGGCCAGCGCCGGCGTGCGGATGCTGATCTTCGCGAAGCAAAAGATGGGGACCGGCACGCGGGTGTACGTGATCGCCCCGCAGGAGCCGATCCTGCAAACGCTGCAACGCACGGGGCTCATGAACAGCGTGACGGTGCAAGACGTGTTCGCCCCGGTGGCGTGACGGATTCCCGCGGGAGGCGTCCCATGCAACCGCTTCACCTGCCAGGCACCCTGGACTCGCTCGCCCCGGTGAGCGAGTTCGTCAAGTCCGCGGCCGCCGAGGCCGGGCTCGACAAGCACGCGACCTACCGCCTTCGGCTGGCGGTCGTGGAACTCGTCACCAACGTCATCGAGCACGGCTACGCCGAGAACGGCCTGAGCGGCTGGTTCGACGTCTCCTCGGAACTCGCGCCGGAAACGCTCACGGTCACCATCGAGGACGACGCCCCCGCCTTCGACCCGCGGCAGGCGGACGTGCCGGACGACCTGCACCTGCCACCCGAAGAACGGCAAATCGGCGGGCTCGGCGTGTACCTCGTTTTGCAGGAAGTCGACCGCTACGAGTACGAACGCCGCGACGGGCGGAACCGCAGCGTCGTCGTGATGAACCGGCCGAATCCAACTTCTGGTCCCCCTCTCCCAGCTGGGGAGAGGGGGTAGGTGTGCGGGGAAATCCAGTACCCATGCGAACTCCCCGGATTTGTAGGTCGGGCCGAGGCTTTGCGAGGCCCGACGGGAAGCGAAATGTCGGCCACGAAGACTCGATTCAACGCGAAACGCAACGTCGGGCCTCGCAAAGCCTCGGCCCGACCGACAAGAAATGCATCGATTGCGGCTGGAGGTTCACCTCTCTCTCCGCAAGCTAGCGAGACCTCCCCATGCCCGGCCTGCGTTTCCAGATCTTTGAAGGCCCCACCGTCGTTCACTCCGTCGACGCGTCGTCCGGCGTGACCGAGTTCGGCCGGCAAGCGGAAGGGGAGGAGCCGCCGTACCGCCACCACCACGACGCGCACCGGCTGCGCGTCGTGTTCGCCCGGCTGGAAGAGAAGGAAGTGTCGCGAAAACACTTCTCCGTCGAGCCGCTGCCGGACGGGCGGGTGAAGGTGCAGAACGGCAGCCGCACGGCCCCGGTCGCGTTCGGCGACGGGACGCTGCTCGACCCCGGGCTGGCGCGTGAAGTCCTCATTCCCGTGTCCGTCCTCGTCGGCGGTCGGCGGATTGCCATCGAGCCGGCGGACGGCGGTCAGGGGAGTTCCAAGCTCGCGGCCCTGCTGGCAGAGCACGAGGCACCGGGGCAACTCCAGAGCCTGCCGGAAGCGACGCTCCCCCCCGGAGCACTCGCCCGCCGACCCGCCCCGAAGCCCGACGCGGCCGGGGGGATGGGGCAGGAGCCGCTGATCCGGTGGCTGGAAACGGCGCTCACGGTGCTGCAAAGCGCCGCCGTCTCGACCGACTTTTACGAACGGGCCGCGGACGCGCTCGTCACCCTGGTGAACCTCGACACGGGCCAGGTGCTGCGGTACGAGTACGGCCAGTGGCGGGTACTCGCCCACCGGTCGGCGACGGCAGCCGCCCACGGCGACGAACGCGCGGCGAGCCGGAACATTCTGGCCCAGGTTCTACGGGAAAAACGCACCTTCTGGCACGTGCCCGCCACCGCGTCCGGGGCGAGCCTGGCCGGGGTGAACGCGCTCGTCGCGGCCCCGATTCTGAACCCGGCCGGCGAGGTGATCGGCGTCCTGTACGGCGACCGCCAGGCCCGCGGGATGCGCGGCGGGGCTCCCCCGATCACGCAACTCGAAGCGATGCTGGTGCAACTCCTGGCCGGCGGCGTCGCCACCGGGCTCAGCCGGCTCGAACGCGAAGAAGCGGAGCGGGCCAAGCACAAGAAGTTCGTCCAGTACGAGCGCGAACTGGACATCGGCCGGAACATCCAGGGCGGATTCCTGCCCGAGGCGTTGCCGAGGCCGGCCGGGTGGGAGCTGGCCGCCTACTTCAAGCCCGCCCGCGAAGTCGGCGGGGACTTCTACGACGTGTTCCCACTGTCCAACCACCAGCTCGCCATCGCCATCGCCGACGTGTGCGACAAGGGCGTCGGGGCGGCCCTGTTCATGGCGATCTTCCGCACGCTGCTGCGGGCCACCTGCCAGATGTCCCTGACCCGGCAGTTGCTCGGGGCCAACCCGGACTCGGCCGCCCTCGCCCCGCGGCCGACGGGCCGGCGGGCCAGCCTGCTCACGGACCTCAACGCCCTCGCCACGGTGGAGGCGACCAACGTCTACGTCGCCACGACGCACGCGGCGTCGTTCATGTTCGCGACGATGTTTTTCGGCATCCTGGACACGGAAACCGGCGAACTCGTGTACGTCAACGGCGGCCACGACTACCCGACGATCGTCGACGCGAACGGGGTGAAGACCCGGCTCAAGACCACCGGCCCGGCGGTCGGCCTGATGGCCGACGCCGAGTTCGACATCGGCAAGGTCACGCTCGACCCCGGCGACGTGCTGGTGATGACCACCGACGGGGTCACCGACGCCCGAAACCCGGCGGGCAAGGGGTTCGGCGAGGAGCGACTGCTCGACCTGTTGAAGGAGCCGGCCCCGACCGCGGCCGCCGCGGTCGACCGGCTCGTCGCCGCGCTGACCGAACACATCGGCACGGCCGACCAGTTCGACGACATCACCGTCCTCGTCACCCGCCGCGAGCCGGCGTCAGCGTGAGGGGCTGGTCCGCACGACCGCCCGGCCCGCGAGCGCGCCGCTCCGCATGTCGTCGAGCGCCCGGTTGATGTCCGCGAGGGCGTACTCCTTCCCGAGCGTCGGCGTCAGGTCGAGCTTGCCGCTCTCGCACAGGCGGACGTAGTTCGGGATGTCGAACTGGGGATGCGATTCCCCGCCGTGGGAGCCGGTCAGCACCTTGTCGAAGTGCAGCGGCAGCGTGTGAATCGCGGCGGCGGTCCCCTTCGCCGGCACGCCGACGAGGACCGTGCGGCCCCGCGGCCCGGTGACGCGGTACGCCGCCTCGATGACCTTCACGTTCCCCGTGTTGTCGACCGCCACGTCGTATTCCCTCACGATTTCCCGCACCGCGGCCTCGGCGTCGATGCCCCGCGAGTTGATCGCGTGCGTCGCGCCGAGCTTCTTCGCCAGTGACAGCCGGTTGTCAAACAGGTCGAGCGCGACGATCGGGTACGCCCCGACGAGGGCCGCGGCCTGCACGATGCTGAGCCCGATCCCGCCGGCCCCGAACACGACGACGGACTCGCCGATCTTCAATTTCGCGTTGTTGTTGACGACGCCGAACCCGGTCGTGACGGCACAGCCGAACAACGACGCAACGGCCGGGTCGAAGTCCACGGGGATCTTCGTAACGCGGTTTTCGGAGACGACGGCGAACTCGTTGAACGTCGTCACCCACCCGGCGTTGACCGGGCCGCGGGCGGAGCCGTAGACGGGGCACAGCGATTCCAGGCCCGCCCCTTTTCGCCAGTGCAACACGACGCGGTCGCCGGGCGTCACGGTGCGAACGCCGGGGCCGACTTCGAGGACTTCGCCGGTGCCCTCGTGGCCGAGTAGGTGGGGAAGGAACTTGTCCGGCCCCTTCACGCCCGCGATTTCGCCGAGTTGGGAGCCGCAGATTCCGGACACGAGCACGCGGACGAGCACTTGCCCGAACGAAACGGGAGGGACTTCCACGTCTTCGAGCGCGAGCGGGGCGTTCTGCTCGACGAGGACCGCGGCGAGGCCTTTCACGTTTCCATCCTCTGAACCGTGTAGCCGCGACGCGATAGCGGAGCGCGGGAGACTTCGCGCTCCGCTATCGCGTCGCGGCTACACGACAAACTTCCGCAAAAACTCGATCGACTTCCGTGCCGTGTTGACCGCGTCGTGGCTGTGCCGACTCAGTTCGACGGACACCATTCCGGTGTAGTTCGCGGCCCGCAGCCCGGCGAACACGTCCGCGAAGTCGACCTCGCCTTCGCCGAACATCAGGTGGTCGTGGACGCCGCGGCGCATGTCCTCGATGTGGACGTTCCAGAGCCAGTCCTTCCACCGCACGAGGTGCTCGCTGACCGGCAACTCCCCGTTGCAGACGAGGTGGCCGATATCGACGGTGAGCCCGAAGTTCGGGTGGTTGACGCGGCCGTGCAACTCGGCGAATTTTTCCACTGTGTCGATGAACATGCCGGGCTCCGGCTCGAACGCGAGGCGGACGTTCTTTTGGGCTGCGTAGTCGGCGAGTTGTTTGCAGCCATCGACGAGGCGTGACATCAGATCGGAAGGAAAGGCGTCATCTGTGGGTGAGCCGGACCAAAAGCTAGCACAATGCGGCGACAGATTTGCTGCGAAATCCACGCAGTGCTTGAGAAACCCGAGCCGTTGACGGCGTTCATAATCCGCAGGTGAAATGAGAGTTGGCTGGTGCTTACGGCGTGAGTCGAGAAAAAATCGTGAGCCAGTTTCGATGACTGTGCCACTCAACTTCAACTCTTCAAATCGAAACCGCAGGCTATTGATTGCATCGTAGGGGTCACTCAGTTCTCGGAAATCCAAGTGATTCACATCCGGCGTCAGGGCCACGCCGCCGTAGCCGAGTTCGGCGATGATCTCGATCGCGTCTTCGAGCCGGTGGTGGGCGAAGCCGTTCGTGTTGTAGCCGAGGATCATGGCTGCGCCGCCAGCATCGTGTCGAGGAGAGCGCACGTCATTCTACCGCGACCCACCGCTGTTCGCGGTGGCTGCGGAGGATCGCCTCGCACAGTTGCACCTCGCGGTGGCCGTCGGCGAAGGTGGCGTACAGCGGGGCCGGCGACTTGCCGTGGTCGATGTCGTGGTAGATGGCCTTGTACAGTTGCTTGAACGAGTCGGGAAACCCTTCGGCGTGGCCGCCGGGGTAGTCGGCGAACTTCTGGGCCGTCGGGCCGAGCAGGGCGGGGTCGCGGCTGAGGGCTTCGGTCGACCGCAGCCGGTGGCCGATGTGCAGGGTGTTCGGCTCCTCGCTGTCCCAGGAGATCGAGGCCTTCCCGCCGGCGAGGTCGAACCGCAGGGAGTTCTTCCGGCCGGCCGTCACCTGCGACACCGTCACGACGCCCTTCGCCCCGCCCTTGAAACGAAGCAAAATCGAGCCGTAGTCCTCCGTGTGGATCGGCACCGCCTCCGCCGGCTGGTGGCGGTGCCCGGCGGTGCCGCTGAACGTCTCGGAGCCGCCGGCCGGCCGGTAGCGGGTGTCGTGGACGGTTCGCAGGTCCGCACACACGGCCGTGACGGACAGCCCCGTGACGAAACAAATCGTGTCGAGCCAGTGGGTGCCGATGTCCGCGACGGCCCGCAGTTCGCCCCCCGCCGCGGGGAGCACGCGCCAGTTGAAATCACTGACGTACATCAGCCAGTCTTGCAGGTACGACCCCGTGACGTGGAAGACCTCGCCGAGGTCGCCGGCGTGGATGCGGTCGCGGGCTTCGAGCACGAGCGGGTAGAACCGCACGTTGTAGTTTACCGCCGTGACGAGGTGCGGGTGCCCGGCGGCGAGCTTGACCAGCTCCGCCGTTTCCGCCGTCGACATCGCCAGCGGCTTCTCGCAGACGACGTGCTTTCCCGCGGCGAGGGCGGCCCGGCACTGCTCGAAGTGGTAGCGGTTCGGCGACGCGAGGTGGACGACGGTCACGGCGGGGTCGGCAAGGATTTCCTCGAAAGTCGCGTAGCCCTTCTCCAGGCCGAGCGACCGCGCCGCCTGAACGGACTTGTCCGGGGACGACCCGAGGATGCCGACGACCCGCCGGCCGAGCCGCCGCAGCGCCTCGACGTGGACCGGCCCGATGAACCCCGTCCCGACAATCGCGGTGCCCGTCGCCTGCATGGTGCCCTCTCGTCGGTCGCTGGTGCGGTGAAGGCTTCACCCCCACCCCAACCCTCCCCCCTCAAGGGGGAGGGGATCAGGTCAGTTCGCCGCGTCGTCGAAGCCGAGGTAGCCGCGGAGGTGCTTGTCGTACTCGGCGGCCCCGAACTCGGAACTCAGGTCGAGCCGGAGTTCGTTGATGACCTTGATCGAGTAGTCCTTCTTCCACGAATCCCAGCATTCCGTGCAGATCTTCTCGAAGACCCGCTCCGCGAGTTTGCCGTCGATGTTCGGCGGCACCGGCATCTGCCGGGCCTTCCGCCCGGTGACACACCCCGGCCGCTCGCAGCGGAAGCCGGTGTCCGGGCCGTCGTACACCGGCTCGGCGGACACGGCCTTCGGGACGGGTGCCCCGAGGTCCGCGAGTTGCTTGGCCATCGCGTCGCGCGGCATCTTGTCGCCGCGCTCGTCCGCGACCTTGTACCCGGCCGTCAGCACCTCCACGGCCTTGGCGGCGTCCCCGCACTTCGTCAGGGCGTCGCCGAGCAGCTGGTACACCTTCGAGAACTGCGGCGACAGCTCGATCGTCTTCTCGAATGACTTCACCGCCTCCGCGTGCTGGCCGTCTTCCGCGAGGAGTTGCCCGAGGCGGAAGTGGCCGAGTTCGTTCTCGGGGTCGTCGGTCGCCATCTTGCGGAACTGGGCGATGCGGTCGTGCAGGGAACTCATCGGGGGGTCTCGTCGCGTGGAACCGGGCCGTGCGGGTATTCTATTCATTAGCGTCGGACCCGGAGACGAGCCGATGTCCCGCGAATGCGAACCGTGCCGACTGCACTTCCCCGACTCGCCGCCGGTCTGCCCGCGGTGCGGGGCGACGACGAAGTTCACGCTCCTGCAGCCGCTCAACGAAACCCCGGACCCGATCCCGGACGTTCCGGACCAGACGAAGTTCGGGCACACCGACGCGATCCGGCTCGGCTACGAAAAGGGCGTGCTCGGGCAGATTCAAGAGAACGTCGGGTTCAAGCCCGCGATGTGGGGCGTCTTCGCGTTCGTCGTGTTGACCGTCGTCGGCACCTGGATTTCGGTCGGGGACGACTTCGCCCGCCGGGCCGCGACGCTGAAAGTGGGGATGCCGATCCGCGAGGTGTCCGCGGTGATGGGCTACCCCGAGCCGACGCACGGGTCCGGCGAGGTGACGTGGGAGGGCGGGGACAAGGCCGTCCGCGTCGTGTACCGTGACGGGAAGGTAACGGAACTCCACCCCGACGTCGCCCGCGGCGGCCTGCACGCCCGGCGAATCCGCTGACCCGGACCACTGCCATGACCTGGACCGACTCCCGCGCGATCGGCGAACTGCTGTTCGAGCGGTACGACACCCTCGACCCCCTGACCGTCCGGTTCACGGACATGCACAAGTGGGTCCTCGACCTGGAGGGGTTCACGGGGAAGCCCGGCGACTCGAACGAAAAACTCCTCGAAGCGATCCAGATGGCCTGGTACGAAGAGTGGAAGGACGAGTACGGCTCGTGACGGCACGGTCCCGTGACGGCCGCGGCCCGTGACACCCTTCCCCCGGAGTCCCCGCTCATGCGTACGCCCCGTTTCGTCGTGTTGGTCCTGGTGTGCGGTCTGGTCGGCTGCAAGGCGGCGAAGTTGAACGAGGACAAGTCGTTCAGCCTGTCGTCGGCCGCGGACGAGTACCTCCTCGAACTGATTCCGCAGAAGGCCGAGCAGACGGTGAGCGCGGCCGTGACCGCGACCGAACCCGTGGACGTGTACGTCGTGCTCAAGTCCGCAGCCGCCGACCCGCGGGACCTGAAGCCGGCGGACCGCGAGAAGAAGGCGGTCGCGTTCAAGAAGGGCGTCAAGGCGGAGACCCTGACGGCGAAAATCCCCGCGAACGAGGCGTCCGCCGTGCTCGTCGTCCTCGGCAGTGGCTCCAAGAAAAGCGACGTGACCGTCAAGCTTACGAACTGACCGCGGCCCGGAGTTTCGTTTCCAGTTCCTCCGCGGCCTCCGGGAACTGCGACCGCACGTCGAACACTTCCCACACGTCGTCCGGCTTCGCGAACAGCAGCGGCGGCCGCGGGTCGTCGTCCGGGTGCGGCGTGACGGGGAGAAGTAGCGTCCACTCCGGGGTGCGGATCGCCCACTCGGTCGCCGGGCCGAGGGTCATCGTCGACACGGCGAACGCCCGGAGCGACTCGACGTCCCCGGAAATCAGCGGTTGCAGGCCGACCCCGTCCGCCCCGAACCAGCCCGCGAGGGTGGCCGTCAGGTCGGCCGGTTGGGTCAGTGCGTCGACCCGCCGGCCCGCCTCCGCCGCGTGCGGGAGTCGCACGATCAGCGGCAGGTGAACGAGTTCGTCGTACAGCCACGGCCGGTGCCATCCGACGATTCCGTGCTCGCCGAGCGGGTAGCCGCGGTCGGCGGTGAAGACCCACGCCGCGGTTTCGTCCAGCTTCCGGGCGCGAAACACCTCGAAAATCCGGCCCAGGTCCGCGTCGAACGACGTGACGGCGGCCGCGAAGCTGCGGTGGAGCAGTTCCCACGACGCGAGGTCGGCCGTGTCGAACCACCCGGTCGGCGGGTCGCGCCACGGCAGGACGGGCTCGGCCGGTTCCCGAGGGGGAACCTCGTCCTCCGCCTGGGCTTCCAGTTCGTCGTCCTCCTCTTCGTCCTCCTCTGACTCCGAACGTTCTTCTTCCTCTTCGATCAGGTCTTCGACGTAAGCCTCGAACACTTCTTGCGGCACGTCCCAGGGCGGAAGGAGCGTGTCGATTTCGATCCAGACGAGCCACGCCGGGGCCGCCGCGAGGCGGTCGAACAGAGCGGGCAGCAGCCGCAACAGGGCGTCCGCCGGGGCACGGTCCGCGGGGTTCGGGCGGGCGGTCAGGACTTCGTCCCACCCGACGGCAGGTTTCTCGGCGTCGTCACGGGTGTGGCGGATCAGAACCGTTCGCACCCCCCGCGACGTAAGGACGGGGAGCAGGTCGACGAATTCGCTTGCTCTTGCTCCCTCCCCCTTGAGGGTGGAGGGTAGGGGTGGGGGTGAAGGCTCCCTCCCCGGTGAAGGCTCCACCCCCCACCCTAACCCTCCCCCACAAGGGGGGAGGGGACCAGAAAGGTCGGCAAGGGTGCTTCCGCCCGGCCGCTGGGCGATATGCCGATCGAACACGACCCCCTCCGCCGCGAGGCGGTCGAGGTGGGGCGTGCCGACGGCCTCGTTCCCGTAGGGGCCGAGGGCGGAGATGGGGCAGCCGCGGAGAGCAAGGACGACGACGTTCATGGCGAACGGATTCTACCGGGCACGGGCAGGTTCGGCCCCGAGATGACGGGGTGACGGGGTGGCAAGGGGACGGGGTGACGAAGATCGGTTTTTTCAGCCCGTCCCCTTGCCACCCCGTCACCCTGTCATCTTCGCAGACGGCAATAAGGTATCCCGGTGACTGTGGGCGAGAAGAGGGAGACAGCGTGCTCGGACCGATCTTCATGCGGGAACTCGCCACCGTCCCCCGGCGGGCGAGCCACTACGGGACGCGGGCCGCCCTCGTCGGGTTGCAGGCCGTGCTCGGGGTCACCGCCTGGCAGGCGACCATCGGCTTCGAGCGGGACGCCACCCTCGGCGAGACCGCGCGGTTCGGGCTGCTGCTCTTCCAGATCGTGGTTTACGTGCAGCTTCTTCTTCTGATCTTCTTCGCCGCCCTGTCCGCGGCCGGGGCGGTGTCGCAGGAGAAGGACCGGCGGACGTTCGTCCTGCTGCTCCTGACGGACATGCGGGACTACGAGATCGTCCTCGGGAAGCTCGTCGGGGCGCTGCTGCCGATCACGGTGTTGCTGCTCGTCAGCGTGCCGGTGCTGGCGATGATGTTGCTGCTCGGCGGCGTCGCGCCGTCGCAGGTGGTGCAGGCCGGCGTGGTCTTGCTCGCCACGGCGTACGCGGCCGGGTCGCTCGGCGGGCTCGTCGCGCTGTGGCGGGAACGGACCTTCCAGGCGCTCGCCCTCTCCGTGTTGTTTGTCGCCCTGTACCTGAGTCTGACGCAGGCCGTCCCCGCGGTCGGGCCGCGCCTCTCCGCGACCGTCGACTGGCAGGGCGTCCGCCCGTGGCTCGACCCGTTCCTGGCCATGCGGGAAGTGCTCGACCAGCCGCCCGGCGGGTGGACGGGGCTCCCGCCCGCCTACGGGTTCGGGCTGGTCATGCTCGGGTGGTGCGTGCTGCTCAACGGCGTCGGCATCTGGAAGCTCCGGAAGTGGAACCCGAGCGGCGAGACGATCATGCAGCGGGAGGGGCCGGGGGAAGACCCCGAGGCGAACCTGAACCCGGAAGAGTTGAAGGCGTTCCGCGCGAAGGCCCACGCCGCGCCCGGGACCGTTCGCGAGGTCGGGGCGAACCCGATCCTCTGGCGGGAAACCAAGACGCTCGCCTACGGCCGCCGGCCGCTGCTGGTGAAGTTCGCGTTCGGCATCGTACTGGCGCTGGTGGTGTATTACGCCGCGACGATGGTCTACGCCCCCGGCGTGAAGCCGCCGTTCCTGGCCGCCTACGGCCTCGTCCCGATCGCGATCCTGAGCCTGCTGCTCGTCTCCGCGCAGGCGGTCACGTCCGTCACCAGTGAACGCGACGGCGGGGCGCTGGACGTGTTGCTGGTGACCGACGTGTCCCCGAACGAGTTCGTCTTCGGCAAGCTGCTCGGGGTCGTGTGGAACACGAAGGAGTACCTCGTCCCGCCGATCCTGCTGGCGATTTTTTACGCGGTGGAAGGCCTGCTCACCCGCACGCCGCCGGGGGCGGGGGCCGCCGAGCGCCTGGAAGCCAACCTCCTCCCGCTCGTCGCGGTGGTCGGGTCGCTGGTGGTCTTGTTCGCGTTCGTGATGGTGCTCGGGCTGCACGTGTCCCTGCGGATCCCGAACAGCCGGCTGGCGATCGTCCACACGCTCGGGACGGTGTTCTTCCTGTCGGTCGGCACGATGATCTGCATCTACCTGATCGTCATCAACCGCACGAGTTTCGCGAACCAGTGGCTCAGTTTCATCGCGTTTCTCGTGCTCGGCATCGGCGGGCTGATGTGGGTGATGAGTGCCGAACGGCCCAGCGGGGCGCTGTCGCTCGGCAGCGTGCTCTGCCCGCTGGCGATGTTCTACGCCATCACGAACGTGCTCATCGCGAAGCCGGGCACGGACGAATCCGCGGACCCGCTGGTCCCGTTCGTGGCCCTCGCGGTCGCCTTCGGCTTCGCGATCTCGGCCATGCTCGTGCCGCTGCTGAGCGAGTTCGACGTGGCCCTCGGCCGGACGACGGCCGCGAACGAGGAGTGACCGCGTACGGCCGTCGAGAAACCCGAGCGGGCGGCACATTCTGCCGCCCGTTTCTCGTTCCGGGCCGGCGTCCGTCGCTAAACTAGATGGCTGAGACACCCGCGACCGACGTGAGGACACACCGTTGATTCAGATTCCCGCTCTCCGGTTCGGCAAGCCGTACACCAGCCTCGACAAGGCCACCCTCGTCCACCACGCGACCGGGGAACCCGTCGCCGAGGTGTCGCAGGTCACGGGCAGCCAGATCGCCCGCGACATTTCCGGGATGCCGCGGGCGCACAAGCAACTCGCGGAGATCCCGATCCGCGACATCCTGGCGATGTACAAGAAGGCCGCCGACTCCTTCCTGAACGACAAGCTGCCGTGCGGCAACGTCGAACTCACGTTCGACGAATACGTCCGCAACCTGTCCGGCACCACCGGCTCGCCGATGGTCTTTTGCGACCGCAACGCCCGAAAAGTTCACTACGTTCTCGCCAACATCGAAGAGGTGATCGGCGGGTTGACGCGCGGGCTCGACGTGGAGGCGCTCGACCGCGGGTACACGACCAAGGCCGGGCGGATGCAGGCGTTCTACCCGACGACGGACGTGTTCGGGGCGGTGCTGCCGTCGAACTCGCCGGGGGTTCACTCCCTGTGGGTGCCGACGCTCGCGTTCAAGATCCCCCTGCTGTTGAAGCCCGGCCGCGAGGAGCCGTGGACGCCGTTCCGCGTCCTGCAAGCGTTCCTGAAGGCGGGCTTCCCCGCGTCCGTGATCGGCTTCCTGCCGACCGACCACGCCGGGGCCGCCGACATCCTCCGGCTCTGCGGCCGCAGCATGGCCTTCGGCGACGACCGCACGATGGCCCCGTACAAGAACGACCACCGCGTGGAAATCCACGGCACCGGCTACTCGAAGTTCATCCTCGGCGAGGACCAGGCCGACCACTGGGCGAAGCACGTCGACGTGATGGTCGAGGGCATCGCCGCGAACGGCGGCCGGGCGTGCGTCAACGCGTCCGCCGTGTGGACGCCGAAGCACGGGGACGCGATCGCGGAGGCGCTGGCGAAGAAGCTCGCCGGGGCGAAGCCGCGGCCGTGGGACGACCCGGCGTGCGAAATCTCCGGGTTCGCGAACGCGGCGGTCGCCCAGGGGATCAACGCCCTCATCGACGAGGGGCTGAAAACGCCCGGTGCCGTCGACGTGTCGGAGAAGGCCCGCGGCGGCACGCCCCGGCTCGTCAAGGAAGGCCGGGTGTCGTACCTGCTGCCGACGATCATCCGGTGCGACTCGCCGGAACACCCGCTCGCGAACAAGGAGTTCCTGTTCCCCTACGCGGCCGTGATCGAATGCCCCCAGGCGGACGTGCTGAAGCGGATTGGGTACACCCTCGCCGCCACGGGGCTGACCGACGACCCCGGCTTCATCGCCGAACTGATGGCCTGCCCGAGCATCGAGCGGCTGAACATCGGCCCCGTGCCGACCAACCGACTGACGTGGGACCAGCCCCACGAGGGGAACCTGTTCACCCACCTGTACCGCCAGCGAGCGCTCCAGCTCGCGGGGCAAAAGTGAATCGGGCCGATTCACTCGTTAGTGCGAGGGTTCTTCGGCCCGATGCTCGGGTTCCACGACGAACTTGCCGAAAGCGTCGGGGAGCGGATCGACGCCGCGAACGCTGAACGAGTCTTCGACCACCGTGCCCCGGAGGGGATCGTCACTGACCCTTCTTGCCACGAGCACAATTCCTCGCAGCCGCTGGACATCGCGTCGCCCGAGCCGCCCCAAAAAAAGTTCTCGGGGGAGTGACGGAATGTGCCCGTCACTCCCCCGAGTTGTCTCCCGCTCGGTGCCGACTGAGCCGGGCCTCTCGCAGCGTCGCGCGGTCCGTCACTTCTTGGCGACGAACAGCTTTTCGATTTCCTCGTCGGTCATCTGCTCCTTGCCGTGGAGCGGGTCGACGACGAGGGCGACGTCGCTCGGGGTGATCCACACCAGGTAGTTCCCCTGGCGGAACACGTCCTTCATCTGCGGCTGCTTCTCCAGGATGCGGAAGTACACGTCGCTCTGGGCCTTGATGACGATCTCCTTGTGCTCCGGCTTCAGGTCCTGGTCGACCCAGATGCCGCCCACGTCGACGAGGGTGCGGCCGCAGACGTTCTTGTTCACCGTGAGGCTGACGCGGGATTGCGACCGCAGGTTGATCGACGCGACGGCGAGGTCGACGCCGAGCTTGCCCCTCTGGTTCTTGTCGAGTTCCTTGCGGTCGCCGCGGGCGTTCTTGTAGTTCTGCTTGGCGTCTTCCAGATTCCGTGCCTCGGCCTGGGCTTGCTGGAGGGCCCGAGCGAAGCCGGCGTTCCGCTGGGCGGGTTCCAGCTTTTGCAGTTGCTCGTCCGTGATCCGGTCCTGCAACTCGGCCCGGTTCCGGTAGACGCCGTCGCCCTTGTCGCCGGCCTTCTCGGCCTCCCGGACGAGGTCCTTCGCCCAGCCGGCGACCGGCCGGGGCCGGTCCGGGGCACCGGCCGCGCCGCCCATCGGGAACTTCAGGGCCGGGGCGTCGAGGCCGGGGGCGGCGGGCACCGGCATCGGGATGCGGTCGCCGGGCCGCTGGATGACCGGCATCGGGCCGTCCGGCACGACGAGGTAGCTGGTGTACGGCGTCGCGATGCCGTACCGCTTCGCCAGCGCGGTCACCTCCTTCACCACCTCGTCGGACTCCCCGTTCAACCGGATCTGGTCCAGCAGGAACCCGACCTTCCGCCGGGCCCACAGGTGCTCGACGAACTCCTTGCCGTCCTCGGTGCGGGCCGGGAAGTCGACGGTGTAGGTCAGTTCGCGGTCGTCCTTGCCGACCTTCCCGAACAGCTTGATCTCGCCCTTCCCGTGCCCGCTGTACCGGCCCATGACGACGAGCTGGCTGCCGTGGAACAGGTCGGGCAGCCGCGGCGGGTACATCTCGGCGAGCTTCACGGTCGTGGACGCGATGCGGACGTTCGTCATGACCGGGTTGCTGATCTTGGCGTTCAGGGCGGCCGCCTTCTCGCCGATGTCCTCGGCCGGGCGGACGTAGGTGGACAGCGCCTTCGAGTTCTCCGCGATCTGGTCGAGCATCGCGGCGTTCACGTCGTCGCCGACGCCGAACGTGAAGATGCGGGTGCTGGCCGTGTTGTGGGCGGACACGGCCTTCACGATCTTGTTCGGGTCGCGCTCGTCCACGGTCGGCTGGCCGTCGGTGAAGAAGACCACGGTGAACGTCCGGCCGTCGTCCTTCGACTCCTTGGACCGCATCGCGGTGGCGGTTTCGAGGGCGTCCATGATGTTCGTGCCGCCGCCGGCCTGCAGGTCGCCGATCCACTTCTTGGCCTTCTCCAGCTGCTCGCCGGTCGCCGGGAGGAGCTTGTCCTCGTACGTCTGGGCGGCGTTCCCGAACCGGATCAGGCCGAACCGGTCGTTCTCGCCGAGCTGCCCGAGCAGTTGCTTGAGGGCGTTCTTCGCCTGCGACATTTTCAGGTCGGACATGCTGCCCGAGGTGTCGAGCACCAGCACGAGGTCCCGCGGCAGGCGGGCGTTCTTCAGCGACTCGACCTGCGGGGAGATCAGCAGCATGAAGTAGCCGTCTTCCGCGGACACGGGCCGGTACAGCAGCGGCGTCAGGCCGATGTCCTGCTTGCCGAGGCCGTAGAAGAGCTGGAAGTCCTTGTCGAGCAGCGCCTGGTTCTTCTCGAAGTCCACCGTCGCTTCCGTGTCGCCCTTCCGCTTCACGTCGATGGCGTGCGTCGGGCTGTAGACCGACTGGATCGGGTGCTGGGACTTGATGTTCAGGCGGACCGAGAACTCTTCCAGCGTCTTGGTCATGCTGCCGTCGGTCTTGAGCGGGTACACGTACTCGACCACGCTCCCCTCCCGCGGGGCGATCGCGGTGTAGCTGATCTTCAGCCGCTGGTCCCCCTTCGGCGGGATCGGGAAGACCCGGAGCTTCATCATGTTGTTGCCCATGTATTCGAGCAGGCCGGGGTCCTGGGTCCGGCGGACGATCTCGGTGTAGATCGTGTTCGCCTTCTTCGCGTCGAGGAGTTCGCCGCTGGTCTCCTTGCCGTCGATCCACATGGTGAACTTGTTGACGCTCGCGCCCTTGGGCACCGGGAAGATGTAGGTCGCTTCGAGGTTGCGGTCGGTGTGGTTGCGGAACGTCTGTTCGACGGTCGTGATGGAGACCTGGTCTTCGATCGCGACCTGAACCTTGTGGTTCACCATCGCGAGCGGCTGGACTTTCACGTCGTCGGGAATCAGCAGCCCGCGGGCCTGGACCTGCCCGGCCGCCGCCACGAGGACGAGTCCGAGGAACATCCGGTATCGCATACGTCACCTCTCGGGCCAAGGGCACGTCACCACGCTCTCGACTATATAACGAGAGACCCCGCCGGTGCGATTGCGGATCGGCCGTCCGAGGGCTCAAGTTACAGACCGGTTACGCGGGCGGGGCCAACTCCCCGCGGAGCCCGGCGAGCCCTTCGCTGCCGAGCCGGATGACGGTGCCGGCCACCTCGACCTCGAACAGGTCGTCGAGCGGCTGATACCGGAGGATGAGAACGGTCGTGCCGGGGGTGAGGCCGAGGTCCCGCCACCGGCGGAGCCGTTCGGGGTTGTCGTCCTGGGCTTCCCGGACGACGACCGACTGTCCGGCCCGGAATTCGCACAGCCGCTGGAGGTCCCGGTGCCGGAGTTCCCCGGTGGCACTCGGGATCAGGTGGCCGTGCGGGTCTTCGAGCGGCTCCCCGAGGTGCCGGGCGATGGCCTGCTCGAGCCGGGGCGAAATGGCGTGTTCGAGGGCTTCCGCCTCCGCGTCGACCTCGCTCCAGTCCAGCCCGAGGACTTGCGTCAGAAAGAGTTCGATCAGCCGGTGGCGGCGGATCACCCGGCGGGCTTCGGTCCGGCCGGCGGCGGACAGCTTGGCCCCGCTGCCGGGGGTGTACTCGATCCACCCGGCCTCGGCGAGCCGCTTGAGCATCCCCGTGACGGACGGGGCTTTCACGGCCAGCAGCGTCGCGATGTCCGCCGGCGGCACGAGTTGATCGGCCCCGCCCAGGCGGTGGATCGCCTTGAGGTAGTCCTGGACCGCCTCGGACGGGGTGTCGGCCATGGTCGCGTCCGGGTAGGGGGACGAAGAAGACGCCCTGATTCTACAGCAGACCGGCCGCGGCGGGCACGCCGGTGGCGGGCCGGTCTATAAGTTATCCCGAATCGCCTTTCCCACGAGGACCGACGCCGTGCCGACGCTCTTCCCGACCCGCAACGACCTGCCCGCGGACGCGCGGGCGAAGCTCGTCGACATCTTGAACCAGTTCCTCGCCGACACCTTCGACCTCCGGTCGCAGACGAAGCACTGCCACTGGAACGTGAAGGGGCCGAACTTCATCGCCCTGCACAAACTGCTCGACGAACTGACGGACGAACTCGACGAGTACGCCGACGAGATCGCCGAGCGGGCGACCGCCCTGGGCGGGCTCGCGACGGGGACGGTGCGCATGGCCGCGGCCGCGTCGCGGGTCCCCGAGTTCCCCGCGGGCGTGGTCAAGGGGAACGAACTGGTCGCGGCCCTGTCCGACCGGTACGCGGCTCTGGCGAAGTCGACCCGGGCGGCGATCGACGAGACCGACGAACTCGGCGACAAGGACACCGCGGACCTGTTCACCGAAGTCTCCCGCGGGCTGGACAAGTCGCTGTGGTTCCTCGAAGCCCACCTCCAGGGCTGACGGCCGATGCACACCAACGGCCAGCCCCTCCCGCCGCGCCCCGGCGGGTCGACCGGACCCCATGCCCCGCCGCCGGCGGGGGGGAACACGGCCCGGCGGATCACCCTGTTCGTGCTCGGGTTCCTCGTCGTTCCCGTGGCGCTCATCTTCCTCGTGTTCCCGTTCCTCTCGGACGAGCCGTTCGCGACCGTCGACGAGTTGGCCCCGCAGAACATCGCGTCGCTGCGGGTGTCGGTCGTGAACCGGGCCGAGCTCGACGGCGGGGAGGACGTCGGCCCGTACCTCGCGGCGGAGGCGGACTTCGCGGCGCTCCTCGCCCCGTTGAAGTCCGTCCCGGAGGTGGAGCAGTTCCCGAACGCGCGGGGGCCGTGGCTCGGCGAGTACCGCGT
The DNA here is from genome assembly GCA_964444365.1 of uncultured Alcaligenaceae bacterium. GTDB lineage: Bacteria > Planctomycetota > Planctomycetia > Gemmatales > Gemmataceae > CAYUHJ01. Next base: position 70,893 of record CAYUHJ010000010.1, read on the forward strand.
GATGACGAAGGAAGGCCGCCGCGGCCGGATCCGGTTCTACTGGGTCCGCGACCCCCACGCCCCGGACGTGCCGCCCCGGTTGCGGTTCCAGGTCGGCGAGCGGAAGTTCGAGGGCGGCCGGGCGGACGGACTGGTGAAGGCGGCCGAAGCGGCGAAGGACCGGGGCACCCCGACCCGGTGACGCGCCTTGAAACCCCCGCCGGCACCTCGCACACATGAGTACAGGAGCCGCACACGTCGCCGGCCCGCCGCACCCGAAGAAGGAAGCCCATGTCCGAGAAGTTCGACCTGGTGGTGATCGGTGCCGGCCCCGGCGGGTACGCCGCCGCGAATCGGGCCGCCCAGCTGGGGAAGAAGGTCGCCTGCGTGGAGAAGCGCCCCGGCCGGGCGCTCGGCGGGACGTGCCTGAACGTCGGGTG
>CAYUHJ010000011.1:0-7905 GCA_964444365.1 uncultured Alcaligenaceae bacterium
GCCCCGACCACGGGGGCGGCCCACAGCAACCGGCGAAGCGAACGAGAGGACATGGCGAACTCCGAGGGGGAATCGGGCACATTTTCCGCGAGACGAACCCGCTGTGAGACACGACGGGTCAGCCGTCCGTTCGGATTGCGAAGACGGGTGATCGGGGTTCACTCGTTACCATTTGTGACAACTCTGTCACGTGTTCGGGTACGCAAGTCGAGCGGGTGAGGGTAGAATCCCGCCATGAACCGCCGCACGTTTCTGACCGCGTCCGCCGCCGCCACCGTCCCGTTCCTGGGGTGCGCCGGCGGGGGCCAACCCCTGCTGAACTGCTCCTACGACGCCACCCGCGAGCTCTACCGCCGGCTCAACCGGGCGTTCGCCGAGCACCACCTCGCCGAGCACGGCAAGGCGGTCCGCGTCACCCCGTCGCACGGCGGGTCCGGGAGCCAGGCCCGCGCCGTCATCGACGGCCTGCAGGCCGACGTCGTCACGCTCGCGATGTGGCCGGACACCGAGGCGGTCGCGAAGAAAAAACTCATCCAGCCCGGCTGGGTCGACCGGTTCCCGCACCGGGCGTGCCCGTACACGTCCACGATCGTGTTCGTCGTCCGCCGGGGGAACCCGCTGGGCATCCGCGACTGGTCCGACCTCGCCGCGCACCCGTCCGTGAAGGTGATCGCCGCGAACCCGAAGACGAGCGGGGCGGCGAAGCTCGGCGTGGTCGCGGCGTGGGGGTCGGTGGTCGCGGCGGGGGGCTCGCCGCGGGAGGCCGACGACCTCGTCCGCGCGGTGTACCGCAAGGTGCCGGCCCTGGAGTCGTCGTCCCGCGTGGCCACGGTGACGTTCGCGCGGAAGCAGATCGGGGACGTCCACCTGACGTGGGAGAACGAAGCCTGGTTGGAGCAGCGCGAGATGAAGGGGGATTTGGAGATCGTCTACCCGGCGCGCAGCATCCTGGCCGAGCCGCACGTCGCCATCGTGGACGCGAACGTCGAGCGCAACGGCACCCGCGCCGTCGCGGAGGCGTATTTGAACTTCCTGTATGCGAACCCCTCCCAGGACGTGATCGCCGAGAACTACTACCGGCCGTCGACGCCGGCGGCCGCCGCCCGGCACGCGGAAAAGTTCGGAAAACTGGACCGGTTCCCGATCGCGAGTGTCCTGCCCGGCGGGTGGCCCGAGGCCCAGAAGCGGTTCTTCGACGACGGGGCGCTGTTCGATCAGGTGTTCCAGTCCGGCGGCTAACAGCTGATGGGTCGCGCTGATGCGAGTGAGGATGCGAGGTGTGATGACACCCCCGGGGCGTCGATTTCGCGCGAACTTATCAATTCTTGCGGAATCTCCTTTTCCATACGCGCGCGGTGTTGTAGACCAGACACCACTGCGTGACATATCACGCGGTTGAATGCACCCGGTCATATCACTGTGAGGCACGCGATGGCGAAGGCGAAGGCGGAAGAGGGCTCGCTCCCGAGCAAGACCAAGATGGTCGAGGCCGCGATGGACACCCTGGGCATGGACAGCTCCCCCGCGACGATCCAGCCGTGGATCCTGGAGAAGTACAAGGTCGAGATCGACAAGCAGATGATCTCGTCCTACGCCTCGACGTACCGGAAGAAGCGGGGGGCCGGCAAGAGCGGCTCGATCCGCGTCGCCGCCGCCGCCGCCGGCAAGGGCGTGGTCGCGGTGAAGGACGTGCAGCTGCTGAGCGACCTGATCGCGCGGGTCGGCCCGAACGAGGTCCAATCGCTGGTGCGGACGCTCGCGAAGTAAGCGGGCCGACTTGTGGCACGGGCCTCCGTCTGACAAGATGCCCGTGCCGCGGGCGAGTGGTGTAACGGCAGCCACGGCGGACTTAAAATCCGCTCCCCGCAAGGGGGTGCGGGTTCGATTCCCGCCTCGCCCACCTTTCATTTCACCTGTTCCCCGCGGCCCGCGGGACGGGTTCCTGTCTTGCGGTTGACCCGCGCCCGATTCCGCGATTAGCATTCCCGGCCGCCCCCAGGAGCCGGACATGCCACTTGCCCCGCACGGCGAGCGGGTCGCCGCCGTCGAGCCGTTCGTTCGCCCCCCCGTCGTGCTCGAAGCCGCCCGGAGGTCGCCGGCGTCCGCGTGGGACCGGGCGGTGCCGCTGCTCGTCGCGGCCGCGGTGCTGGCCGGCGTCGCCGTGCGAATCTTCGCGTTCGCCCGCAACCCGTCCCTCTGGGTCGACGAGGCGATGCTGGCGCTGAACGTCCTCGCCCGCTCGCCGGCGGAACTGCTCGAACCGCTCGACTGGAACCAGGGCGCGCCGGTCGGGTACCTGCTGCTGGCGAAACTCTCGGTGACGGTGTTCGGCGGCAGCGAGTTCGCGTTGCGGCTGCCGTCGCTCGTTGCGGGAATCCTGGGGCTCGTGGCGTTCGTGCCGCTGGCGTACCGGCTCGTGCCGCTGACCGCGGCGCGGCTGGCCGTCGTGCTGTTCGCCCTCTCCCCGTACCTCGTCGGGTATTCCGCCGAGTTCAAGCAGTACGAACTGGACGCCGCCGTCGCCGTCGGGTTGCTCGCGCTCGCGGTGCCCGTCTGGCGGAACGAGGCGGGGCCGGGGCGGGTCGTCGGGTTCGCCGTCGGCGGCGCGGCCGCGGTGTGGTTCTCCCACCCGTCGACGTTCGTCCTCGCGGGCGTCGGGTTCGCCGCCCTCGCCGACTCCGCCGTCCGCCGGGACCGGGCCGGGTTGCTCGCCCGGCTGGCCGTCGTCGCGGCGTGGCTCGTCAGTTTCGGGACGTGCTACGCCTTGTTCCTCCGCAAGCTCGGCATGAACGAGTACCTGCTGGGCTACTGGAACGGGAAGTTCCTGCCCCTGGAACTGAGCCCCGGCACGGCCGCGTGGGTCGTTCACCACTTCGTCGAGTTCTTCGAGAAGCCCGGCGGGATGGCCGCGACCGCGATCGCCGCGTCCGGGCTGGCCGCCATGCTGTACCTGCTCGGGGCGATGGCTTTGGCCCGGGCCGACTGGCGGCTGCTGGTCGCGCTCGTCACGCCGCTGGTCCTCGCGATGGCGGCATCCGCCCTGCAGAAGTACCCGTTCGCGGGCCGATTGCTGTTGTTCGCCGTGCCCGCCGCGATGATTCTGGTCGCCTACGGGACCACGGTCATCGCTCCGGCGATTTCCCGGGCCGTCCCCGGCGGCGGGGGGCTGCTCGTCTGTGCCGTGCTGCTCGGCCCGGCGATGCACACCCACTGGCTGACCAAGTCCCCCCTGCACGCCGAAGACACCCGCGAGGTGGTCGCCCACGTCCGCGACCGCTGGCAGCCCGGCGACCGGGCCTATGTCTTCTGGGCCGCCGTGCCGGCACTGACGTACTACACCGCCGACGCGCCGTTCCCCGCCGACGCGGTCCGCCTGGGCGTCGAGCGGCGCGACCGCGACCCGCGGTTGCTGCAAGGCGAACTCGCTGCGTTTCGGGGGAACCCTCGCGTGTGGGTCGTGATCGCGCACCGCCACCCGCAGGAGGAAGCGGGCATCCTGGGCTATCTCGACGGCCTCGGCGTCTGCGAGGAGACGGTGCGGAAGACCGACGCGGTCGTCTTCCGATACGACTTGAGCCGCACGCCGGTGCCGCCGCGGTAACCTGTGCGGGTGGTGCCGGCGGTCGAGTTCGCACGACTTGGCCGGACGTGAAGGTCTCTTCTCAAGCGGCCGCGGTCGATCGCCGATGAATGGGGTGTCACCTCCACCGCACCTGTCGCGAACCCGCCGGGGAAACCCACCCCGGCAGTCGTCGCGGCCGCGGGATGGGGTCGCCGGCCGGTCACTGCCCTTCCCCCGAAGCGGCCGACCCCAGCCGGCCGACCGGTCGAGCGCACCCCGGCCCCCGACGGGACGCTCCCACACCATCCCGCGGCCGGGGCCAGATCGGTTCGCGGTTCCCACCCCCGTCCGAATCGGGTAGCCTGATCCGGGCCGACACCCGTCCCCCGATTCAGGACCGCCGCATGTTCACCCGCCGTGCCGTCGTTTTCGTCTCGCTCTTCGCCGTCCTGCCGGCCCTGGTCGCGGCGGACCCGTGGTACGTGGACGACGACGAGCTCTTCAAGGACTTCACGGAGAAGTCCCAGACCCTCGCCGCCGGCGGGAAGTGCCTCGGCACCGCGGACCTGAAGAAGAAAACCGCCGCCGACTCGACGTGCAAGGTCGACCCCGCGAAGCCGACCGACAAGCGGCACGACCCGGAGGACGTCTACGATGCCGCGCTGCCGGGGGTCTTCCTGATCGGGTCGGTCGTGAAGGGGAAGAACGACAAGGGGGAGGACGCATTTCTCGACGGCCGACTCGGGACCGCCTGGGTGCTGGCGGCCGACGGCGTCCTCGTCACGAACTGGCACCTGTTCGACGAAATCGAAGAGAACGAATCCTTCACCGTCATGAACCACAAGCGGGAGGTGTTCCCGGTCACGGACGTCCTGGCCGTCAACCGCGCGGCGGACATCGCCGTGTTCCGCGTCGGGGCGAAGGGGCTCACGCCGCTGCCGCTCGCGGAGAAGCAGCCGCGGGTCGGGGCGTGGGTCGGCGTGCTGGGCCACCCCGGCGACCGGTACTTCACGTTCACCCAGGGGGCGGTGTCGCGGTACACGACGGCGAAGCGGGACGACAAGCGGGAGCGGTGGCTGTCGATCACCGCGGACTACGCCTACGGCTCCAGCGGCTCCCCGGTGCTGGATCGGACGGGTGCGGTGGTCGGCATGGCGGCGCTGACGGAGAGCCTCGACTACCCCGAAGACCCGCCGGCGGAAGCGAAGAAGGACGAGAAGCCCAAGGAAGAGAAGCCCAAAGACGAGAAGCCGAAGGACGAGAAGCCCGCCGCGAAGGGGTCGTCGTTGCAGATGGTCGTGAAGTTGACCGTCCCCTCGACCGAGATTCGCGCCATCATCGGGAAGTGACACTCGTCAGTAGGTCACTCGCTCCGCGAGTGACGGCGCTTCATCCCTCGAAAACGAGTGTGCTTTTTTCATCGAGTGTTGCGTTCTTGGGACGTGAGCCCGCAACTCGCGGAGCGAGTTACCTACTGATCGGGCTTCCCGCAGTTGGGGTTGATTCCGCACTTCCCGCAAGCGACGCTAGGAACTCCGAACTCGACCCGACACGGACGTGTCCGCCCCCGCGGCAAGGAGTGCCCGCGTGCCGACGACGCTTACACCCGCGAACACCATCGTTGCGGCGGACCTCGTGCCGGGGGCCGGGCTGGCCGCCACGTCCGAGGGGTGGGACGCGTCCGCGCCGCTGGTGCGGTTCACGTCGGACACGCCGCTCGAACCCGGCTGGTACGAAGTCCGCATCGCGGTGCGGTCGGCCGGGCGGTTTACCGTTCACAAGCGGGCGGACCTGATCTTCGACCCGGCCGACGACAACCCCCGGCCGGCCGCCCGCGAGAGTTTCGCCTGGAACCGCCGGTTCGCCGAAGAGTTCATGATCCGCCTGACCCGCCCCGCCCGCGGCGTCCGGCTCGAACTGCACCGGGCCGAGGGCGGGCTAAGCATCGACGACTTCGACGTCCGGTTCGTGCCGCACTCGTCGGCACTCTTGCGGGCGGTGAAGGAAAAGTTCCGGCTGATTCGCGCCTACCAGTGCGTCCGCCCGGTGCTGGTTCGGGGCGGGAAAATGCTCCTGACCGGGCAGTTCCGCAAGTTCACGTCCAAGGTGATGAAGGGGCTCGTCGACGCCCGGCAGATGCGGCTCGGGTGCGCCGAGGAAATCGACGCGGCGTGGTGGCGGCGGCACTCGCTGTCCAACGACGAGGCGGACGCGGTGGCCCGCGCCTGCGACGCGATGGTCGACCCGCCGCCGATCGCGGTGCTGCTGCCGGTCGAACCGACGCGGCTGGATCAGGCCCGCCTCGCGGCCCACTCCGTCCGCCGGCAGATTTACCCGCACTGGGAACTGCTCGTGTGCGCCGCCGGCCCGTCCGGGCTGACGCCGCACCTGGACGCGCTCATCGGCCCGGAGCCGCGGGTGAAAATCCACCGGGCGTCCGTGTTCGCCGGGCTCCCCGCGGCGGTCGCGCGGGCCGTGGCGACGACCGAGTGTCAGTACGTTGTCACCCTGCCGCCGGGCGTGGAACTGGCGGAACACGCCCTGTTCCACTTCGCGACGGCGGTGAAGTCCGATCCCTCGCTGGCCGCGGTGGGCGGAAAGGTGTACGCCGTCGAGGACACGAACGCCCGCAGGAAACCGGCAGTCGGGGCCGAGGGCGAAGCCGCCGCGATGATGGACGGTACCGCCGACGCCGCGTTGACCCGCACGAACGAGGTCACCGAGGCCGAGGCGGACGCGGAGAAGAACAAGCTGCCGATCCCGCCGGTGGTCTGGTTCACGCCGACCCGCCGGGTGTCGGACCGCGTCCCGCGCCGGCTCACGCCGAAGGCCGTCGCCGACTGGTCGGCCGCGAACGTACCGGAGGCGGGGCGATCCGTGCTTCCGCAAGTCTTGGCGTACCCGATCGACGACCGTCCCCTCATCGACCGCGGCCGGGTCGGACGGAAGCCCGAGGCGAAGGGGCAACTCCTCTTCCTGTCGGCGGACTTGCGGGCGATCACGGGGTACGACTACCTCGCGTATGCGGTGCTGAAGGGGCTGCCGTCCGCCGGCGCGGACATTCGATTGCACCAGGTCGGCGTCGTCCGCGAGGATCTGATCCCGCCGAGCATGATGCCCCCGAGCGGCGGGTGGGGTCCGGGGCTGCCGCAACTCATCATCTCGCCGCCGTTCCTGGCCGAGCGGTTCTCGCCGGACAAGGCCGCCGCGATGTACACGATGTGGGAGACGGACCGCCTCGAACCCGGCTGGGTGGAGGTGCTCAACCGGTCGAAGCTGATCGTCGTGCCGAGCCGGTGGGCCGTGACCTGCTTCCAGAAGTGCGGCGTGAGCGTGCCGATCGAAGTCGCGCCGCTCGGCTACGACCCGCTCGTCTTCAACCCCGGTGCCACGCCGTTCCCGGAGGTGTGTACGTTCGGCACCGCCGGGGCACTGGCCGCGGGCGGGCTGCGGAAGAACGCCCAGAAGGTGATCGACCTCTTCCGCACGGCGTTCCCGACTGAGCAGAACGTCCGGCTGCGGGTGAAGATCACGCCGTCGTCGCCGAGCGTGGAAACCTACGACGACCCGCGTGTCGAAGTCATCCGCGGCGTGTTGCCGCACGGCGACCTGGCGGAGTGGTATCGCTCCCTAACGGCGTATGTGAACGCCTCCGCGGGCGAGGGGTTCGGCCTTCACCTGATCGAAGCGATGGCCTGCGGTCGGCCTTTGATTTCGCCGCACTACAGCGGGTTGACGGCGTTCTTCGACCCTGGCGTCGGGTACGCGGTGGACTACGACCTCATGCCGGTGAACAACGCGATCTACACCGGGAACTGGGCCGAGCCGTCCGATGCGTCGCTGATCGCGCGGATGCGGCAAGTCTTCGCCGACCGCGACGAGGCGAGGCGTCTCGGCGAGAAGGCCGCGGCCCGGGCCAAAAACTTCACCTGGAAGGAAGCGGGCAAGGCCCTGACGCGGGCGCTGAAGAAGCACGGGTTTTTGGACGCACCCAACGAGCAGCAATCGGGTTTGCTTGAGCCGCGGAGCGGCGTCCGTTCGTAGCCCTACGCGGAAGCGTGGGGTGCCCGGTACGCATGACCCCAAACCCCGTAGGGGCGGCCGTCAATCCCAAAGGTAGCGCGGATCGTGATCAAGGCCGTGGCGTTGCAACAGCATGACGAATTCTTCCTGAAACGAGCGGGTTCGGTGATGCTCTTCCTGACGGTTGATGTAGCGACTCACGATGTCGAGTTGCGATCGACTCACGGTGAACGCACCGTATCCGCCTTGCCACGCAAATGGAGAATCGCCCTGCTCGTGCCGCCATCCCGAGGAAACGGCTTTGATGTCTCGAACCGCAT
>CAYUHJ010000011.1:7915-17522 GCA_964444365.1 uncultured Alcaligenaceae bacterium
ACGAACCAGCAGGTGAACGTGGTCCGGCATTCCGCCAGCAGCCAAGAGTTCGCCCCGGCGATTCCGAATGATGCCGCCGAGGTAGGCGAAGAGTTCGGCGGTCCAAGCGGGCAATATCAGCGGCTCGCGATTTTTCGTACTGAACACGATGTGGTAATAAAGCTGGGTGAACGTGTGGGCCATCACGGACGCCCCTACGGGGCTTGGAATTGGGGGCGGATGTCGACCCCACGCTTCCGCGTGGGGCTACGAACGAACGCCCCTGCGGGGCAAATGCCAACAAGCCCCACTTTGACCGGTCAAACATCCGGCCGCAAGTATGAAATGGATACCTGCCGTGTCCAGTAGGTTCTCAGCCACGTAGCGGCGTCCGTCCGTAGCCCCACGCGGAAGCGTGGGGAATGTGTTCAGGAATTGATCTGAGCCCCAGAGGGGCGTTCGTCCGGAGCCCCACGCGGAAGCGCGGGGTGCTAATCGAGGTTCCCCCATGCGGATCGGCATCGCGCTCCCCACGCTGACGGACGGCGACGCCGTCGGCCACGACGTGCTCGGCATGGCCCGCGTCATCCGCCGCCGCGGGTACGACGTCGACTTCTTCGCCTGGAACGCGCGGGTGAAGGAGCCGGTACGCGGGCTCAACGAAATCCCGAAGCTGATGCGGTCTCCGGACGACGTGTTCATCTACCACCACTCCATCGGCTGCGAGCCGGTCGTGAAGGCGATGGAGAAGCTGCCGTGCCGGCGGATGGCGGTGAAGTACCACAACGTCACGCCGCCGAAATACTTCGCGAAGAAGAACCCAAAAATCGCTGAAGGCTGTCAGGAAGGGCTCGACCAGATCCCCCGGCTGGCGAGGCTGAACGCGCACCTGTGGGCCGACTCCGCGTTCAACGCCGCCGACTTCACCGCGGTCGCTCCGGACAAACCCGTCGCGGTACTGCCGCCGTTCCACCAGTCGGACGACCTGTTCCAGACGGACCCGGACTACCGCGCCGTCGCGGGGCTCGACGACTGGTCGACGAACATCCTGCTCGTGGGTCGGCTCGTGCCGAACAAGAACGTGCCCCTGGCGATCGAGGCGTTCGCGAACTACCGCGAGCGGTTCGACCCCCGCGCCCGTCTGCTCGTCGTCGGCGGGATGCCGGTGGCGGAGCACGCCGGGGCGATCTACGACCTCGTTCGCGAGACCGGCCAGTCCGGGCACGTCGTCATCACGGGGGCGATCACCGTCGCGCAGCTGAAGGCGATGTACCTTACGGCGGACGTGCTACTCGTCACCAGCGAACACGAAGGATTCTGCGTGCCGCTGATCGAGGCGATGGGGCTGCGGGTGCCGGTGGTGGCGGTGCCGAACGCGGCGGTGCCGTTCACGGCGGGAGACTGTGCCCGGTTCGCGGACGGAACCCCGGAGGCGATCGCGGACACGATCGACGCGGTGTTGACGGACCCGGAGGCGAGAGAGTCCCAGCTCGCCCGCGGGTGGACGCGGTACGCGGAGAACTTCGCCACCGCCGCGATCGAAGCGAAGTTCGAAGCCCTTCTGGACGAGTTGCTGGCCGGTTGATGCGACCTCGTCTCATCATCCGGCCCCGGCGGGCATCGGCTCGCCGGTCACTTCTGCAAGATCAGCTTGTTCCGCCGGGTGATCCGCAGGCGGTACCGCTCGCCGTTGTGCTCGATCCACAGTTCGCGCGTGTCGCCGAACAGATCCTCGGCCCGCACGACCTTTTCCGGGTCGGGTAGCGGGGCGGAGTCGTCCGGGCGGTCGTCTTCCTCGGCGGACATGCGGAATTTCCCCGTGATTTTTCCGGTTCGACCGTTGACGGCCGGGCCGGGGCGGTTAAGCTGTCCTCAAGCTTGTTGAGATTATGTCGCAACAAGACGCCGGTCGCAACCCCATGCGAGCCGGATTTTTAGAGACTGCTCCGCCACCGTTCGGGACGCGGCCCCGCCGCTCACCTTCCGTCGCAACGCATCTCGGACCCGAGTGTCACCGTTGCCCCGGAGGGTCTATCCATGCGCCGCGCGCGCCGAGCGTTCACGCTCATCGAGTTGCTGGTCGTCATTGCCATTCTGGCCGTGCTCGTCGGACTGTTGTTGCCCGCCGTGCAAAAGGTGCGCGAAACCGCGTCCCGAACGAAGTGCCAGAACAACCTGAAGCAGATCGGCCTCGCGTTCCACGGCTATCACGACGCCTACAAGAAACTGCCGCCCGCGACCTGGGGGGCCGGGACCTCGATCAAGTACAGCTCGTTCGCGGCGGCCCTCCCGTTCCTCGAACAGGACGCGATCGCCCGGAAGCTCGACACCACCCGGCCGATCACCGACACGTCGGACCCCGACGGCGACGGGATCTCCAACGACAGCCTCACGAAGATGAACCTCCCGACGTTCCTGTGCCCGTCGATGGTGGTGCGGCCGGCGTTCGAGCGGTACTCCTCGGGGTCGCCCGGCGTGCCGACGCTGGTCCCGTTCGGGCTGCCGCACAGCAGCTACCAGGCTTGCGCCGGCGACGAGTACGCCTACACGATCACCCTCGGCCGGGGGCTGATCGTCCCGGAGTCCGTCGGTAGCGTGACGATGACCTCCGCCACGGACGGCCTCTCGAACACCTTCCTCGTCGGCGAATCCGACTACCAGCTCGACTACCGGGTCGTCACCCCCGGCACGAACAACTGCGTGCCGACGGCGTCGGTCTGGTCGCAGTGGTCCTGGGGGTTCCCCGGCGAGAGTTTCACCACCGCCTTCAGCAAGTTCAACCAGCACGGGTACTACCGGAGCTCGGCCCCGCTCTGCACGCTGCCCCCGGCGGGGGAGTGCGACGCACTGGACACGACCGCGGCACCGAACACGACCTCGAACGCGGCCCACAAGTGCTGGAACGGGCAGTTCTCCTTCCGCAGTCAGCACCCCGGCGGCGCGGGGTTCGTCATGGGCGACGGCTCCGTGCGGTTCCTGCGGGAGACGGTCGACCTGGCGTCCTACCGGGCGATGTCCACGCGGGCGCTCGGCGACACGATCGCGAACCCCTGACCCCGAGGCACCGATGCGAGGTTTCACCATTGCGGTCGCGGTCGCCGGGCTGGCGATGGCCCCGGCGGGTTGCGGCGGAAGCCACCCGACCGTTCCCGACCCGGGAGCCGAACCGCCTCTGAGTTACGACGAATGGAGGCGGATCGAAGACCCGGAAGAGCGGTATAACCGGCACACGATTCGGCGGCTGCCGAAAGACGCGCAGTCGAAAGCCCTGCGGGAGCATCGGGCCGCGCGGTAGGCCGGGCCTCGGAGAGCCGGTGACAAAACCGGTGAACCGGAGGTGCGGAAACCGCGTCGGGTGCTACAATCACGGTTTACCGCGCTCGGCCGGGACGTCCCGGCCCGAGGCCACCCAGGAGTTTGCGATGGCGACGAAGACGACGACCACCGGCCAGAAGGCGATCCCGTCCAAGGGCCGGCGGACCTTTACCGGTGCCCCGAAGGGGACCGAGCCCCGCCCCGCGTTCGTCGACTACAAGGACGTCGCGAACCTGAAGAAGTTCACGACCGCGCAGGGCAAGCTGATGTCCCGCAAGCGGACCGGGCTGTCGGCGGTGTACCAGAAGGCGCTGTCGCAGGCGATCAAGCGGGCGCGGTTCCTCGCGCTGCTGCCGTACACCGCCGAGTGACCGCAAGGGCGTGACCGCACGGTCCGCTCCGTCCGGCCCGCCCCTTCCCGCACGGGGGCGGGCGTCGGCTCACCCCATCCGCCCCAGTCCCGTTTCCCGGTTCGCCCGCCGTCAACCCGCCGCCGATTCCGGTGCCGGGACTCGTTGAGAAAGAGCCCTCGGTTCCCGACGCAGGACGTGGCGCGCGCGCAAGGCCTTGTCTGGAGGGATTGTGAAGCGTTCTCCCCCTCTTCGGGTGGCGGTCGTGGTCGGGTCGTCGCTCACCTGGCGGGACCACCTGATGCGCGGGATCGCCGGGTATTCGCACGACCACGGCTGGCACGTGTACGCCGGGCCGGAGGGGGAGGAAGAAGCGTTCGTTTTCTCGCGGGGGTACCGGTGGGACGGGGTGATCGTTCGCCCGACGACGCCGGCCGTCGTGCGGCGGGTGCAGCGGCTGGGGGTGCCGGCCGTCGCGGTCGGGTCGGTCCGGCTGCGGGCCGGGACGCTGCCGCGGGTCCGGGTCGATGACGCGGCCCTCGGCCGGACCGCGGCCCGGCACCTGATGGCGTGCGGGTTGCGGCGGTTCGCCTACTGCGGCCCGTTCGCGCCGGACGCCGAGGACCGCGGCCCGGCGTTCGCGGCGTTCCTCGCGGAACACGGCTACGAGTGCGAGTTCTTCGCCCCGCGGACCGGCCCGCAGCCGCTCGCGCTGCCGTGGCAGGCCCGCCGCCGGGCGCTCGCGAAGTGGGTCCGCCGGATCCGCCGGCCGGTCGGGGTGATGACCTGGAACGCGGACGGGGCGTGCGAGCTCGTCGAGGCGTGTTACGCCGCCGGGGTCGCCGTGCCGGACGAAGTCGCGATCGTGGCCTCTGGCGATGAAACGGCCAAGTGCGAACTGTCGAGTCCGACCGTGACCGCGTTGAACTTTCCTGCCTCGCGCGTCGGATTCGAGGCGGCCGCGTTGCTCGACCGCCTGATGGCCGGGGAACCGGCCCCCGCCGCCGACGTCCTGGTTCCCGTGCCCGGCGGCTTGATCGTTCGCGGGTCGACGGCGACCGCCGACCCGGCCGACCGGGAAGTCCACTCCGCCGCCCAGTACATCCGCGAGCACGTATCCGATCCGCTCGACGTGCCGACCGTGGCCGCGCACCTCCACGTGTCGCGGTCGTGGCTCGAACGGCACTTCCGCCGGGTGCTCGGCCAGTCCCCGCAGGCCGCCATCCGGGAAGCCCGACTGGACCTCGCCCGGCGGTTGCTCGTCGAAACGGACTGGCCCGCGGCGAAAGTCGCGACGAAGGCGGGTTACCCCACGGCGAGCCATTTTTCGGCGGTGTTCCGTGCCGCGACCGGGGTCACGCCGGGCGTGTACCGGCAGCAGCAGCGGGCGGCGCGGTAATCGCGGCCGTGACAACCGGGCGACACGTCCGGTCGCTTTTGCCAACAGTTCGCAATGGCGTTTCCGGAAATCGTCGGATACCTTTCACACATCCGCCGAAGTTCGCGTCCCGCCGGCCGTCCCGCTGCCCGACCCACCCGCCGAGCCGAACCCATGTTCCCGCTGCACCCGCCGCGCCCGTCTCGCCGCAGTTTCCTCGCGTTCGGAGCCGCCGGGCTCGTGTCCCTCCGCGGCTGGCAACCGGTCGCCGCGAGCGGGAAGAAGGCCCGGGCGAAAAGCGTCCTCGTCCTGTTCGAGCAGGGCGGGCTCTCGCACATGGACACCTTCGACCCCAAGCCGGACGCCCCGCTCGAACACCGGTCCCCGTTCAAGCCGATTGCGACGAAGATCCCCGGTGTGCAGTTCACGGAACTGTGCGCGAAGACGGCCGCCGTCGCGGACAAGATCACCGTCGTCCGGTCGATGACCCAGCCGAAGTCCGGCATCGGGAACAGCCACCCGAAGGGGTCGCAGTACATCTTCAGCGGGGAGGCCCCCGGCGGCCCGGAGGAGATGCCGGACATCGGCTCGGTCGTGTCGTACCGCCTCGGCACCGCGGCCCGGCACCTGCCGCCGTACATCATGGTCCCCGGCACGAGCGAGCAGCAGGACAACACCCGGCTGGGGTTCTTGCCGGCCCCGCACAAGGTGTTCAAGACCGGCGGCCGCCCCGCGGAGCCCGAGTGGACCGTCCCGAACCTGTCTCTCACGGGCATCGACGCGGGCCGGTTCAAGGACCGCACGGACCTGCTCAGCAACCTCGACGTCGGCATCCCCGGCATCGAGTCGGCGAAGGACGCCCGGACCCTCGCCGGCGTCCGCGACCAGGCCGAGGACATGCTCACGAACCCGGCCACCCGAAAAGCCTTCGACCTGAAGGCCGAGACGGCGAAGACCCGCGAGGCCTACGGCACCGGCCACCGCGGGCAGTGCTACCTGCTCGGCCGCAAGTTGATCGAAGCCGGCGTCCGGTTCGTGACCATCGACTGCCGCGAGCCGTCCTCCCCCAAGTTCCCCGGCGGCGGGAACATGAACTGGGACCACCACGACGCGATCTATTCCGAGAAGGACACGAACATCAAGGGCGGCGGCCCCGGTGCCGGGCGGTGGGGCATCGGCACCTGGCCGATGATGGGCAGCACCGATCAGGCCTACGCCGCCCTCATCGCGGACATGGCCGACCGCGGGCTGCTGGCCGACACGCTCGTCTGTCTCGTGACCGAGTTCGGCCGCACGCCCCGGTTGAACGACCGCAAGGGCCGCGACCACTGGACGCACGCCTTCACCTTCGCGTTCGCCGGGGCGGGCGTGCCGGGCGGGCAGGTCGTGGGCGAAACGGACAAGGAAGGCGGCTACGTCGTGAGCCCGAACGCCTACACGATCGAGGACTACGCCGCGACCATCTACGAGAAACTCGGCATCGACCGCGAGAAGCCGCTGTACACCCCCGGCGGCCGGCCGATCGTCCCGGCGAAGGACGGCCACGCGATTCCGGAGCTGGGGTGAGGCAAAGGCAACCCCTCCCCTAACCCCTCCCCGAAGCGGAGAGGGGAACCAGAATCCCAGTGTTGCTCCCCTCCCCGAAACGGAGAGGGGGAGGCGTTGAGCTACCCCACCTTTGCACGCCTGACTACCTCCTTCGGTCTTCCCCATGACTCCGTTCGTCCTCCTCCTCGCGGCCGTCGCGGCACCGCCCCCCGAGGCCCCGACGCGGATTGAGGTCCACCCGCCGACGGTCGAACTCGCCTCCGGGCGGGCCGAGTGTCAACTCGTTGTCACCGGTCACTTCCCCGGCGGGGACGTGCGCGACCTGACCCGCGACGCGAAGTTCACGCCGGACAGCGCGGACGTGTTTACCGTGCGGGACAGCGTGGCGGTTCCGAAGAAGGATGGCAAAGCCCAACTGACCGTCGCCGTCGCCGGCAAGACGGTCGCCGTACCGGTCGTCGTGTCGAACCAGTCCAAGCCCGACCCCGTCCGGTTCCGGACCGAAACGCAGGCGGTGTTGACCAAGCAAGGCTGCAGCGGCGGGTCGTGCCACGGCTCGCCGCAAGGGAAGGGCGGGTTCAGCCTGTCGCTGTTCGGCTACGACGCGGCCATGGACGAGGAGAACATCGTCCGCGGCGGGCTCAGCCGGCGGGTCGACCTCGTCCGGCCCGCCGACAGCCTGCTGCTGAAGAAGCCCCTCATGCGGCTGCCCCACGTCGGCGGGAAGAAGCTCGCCCCGACTGACGCCGCGTACCGGGTATTCGTCGACTGGATTGCGGGCGGGGCGAAGACCGACGACGCGACTGCCCCGAATTGCTCGGGAATCACGGTTTACCCCGGCCCGGCCCGCATCCTGACGGCCCCGCACTGGAAGCAGCAACTCCGCGTTGTCGCCACCTTCGCCGACGGCACCCGCCGGGACGTGACCGCCATCGCCACCTACGACTCGTCGCACAAGGACGCGGCGACGGCGGACGACCGGGGGCTCGTCACCGGCTTCAAGCGCGGCCAGGCGGCGATCTCGGTGCGGTATCTCAACCACCTGGAATCGGTCCACTTCACGATCGTCGAGGACGTGCCGGGGTTCCGCTGGCCGGACGCCCCGGAGAACAACTTCATCGACACGCTCGTTCACGCGAAGCTGAGGCAACTCCGCGTGCCGCCGTCCGACACCTGCGACGACGCGACGTTCCTTCGCCGGGTGTCGCTCGACCTGACGGGGCTGCTGCCGCCCCCGGCCCGCACGCGGCAGTTCCTTGCTGAAAAGACTTCGGACAAGCGGGCGAAGCTGGTCGACGAACTGCTCGCGTCCGACGAGTTCGCCCGGTTCTGGGGCAACCGCTCCGCCGACCTGATGCGGATCACGGCGCGGGCGCTGCCCGACGGCCGGGCCGAGCGGTTCGCCGGGTTCCTGGTCGACTCGTACCGGAAGAACACGCCGTTCGACAAGCTGGTGGCGACAATCTTGACCGCCGCCGGGGACGGGTCCGAGGTGCCGGCGGCGAACTACTTCCTCGCCATCCCGACCGGCGAAGACCTGACGGAAACGACGGCCCAGCTCTTCATGGGCTCGCGGATCAACTGCGCGAAGTGCCACAACCACCCGTTCGAGAACTGGACGCAGAACGACTACTACCGCATCTCCGCGGTGTTCGCCCGGGTCAAGAAGGAGGGGGACGACGTGGTGTTGACCCCGACCGGGGAGACGAAGCACCCGAACTCCGGGCAGGTGATGACGCCGTTCGCCGCGACCGCCGGGCCGGACGCGAAGGCGGACCGCCGGGCCGCGTTCGCCGCCTGGCTGACGCGGGCGGGCAACCCGTTCTTCGCCCGTGTCGAAGCGAACCGCATCTGGGCGGGGCTGTTCGGCCGCGGGATCGTGGACCCGGTGGACGACTTCCGCTCGACGAACCCGCCGGCGAACCCGGAACTGCTGGACGCCCTCGCGGCCGAGTTCGAGAAGTCCGGGTTCGACCGCAAGCACCTCATCCGGGCGATCTGCGCCAGCCGGGCGTACCAGCGCTCGACCGCGACGACCCCGCTGAACGCGGACGACGACGTGCTGGCGTCGCACGCCCTGGTCCGCCGACTGTCCGCCGAACAGATCCTCGACGCGGTCGGGCTCGTCACCGGCGGGTTGAAGCCGGTCGCCGAGTTGACCGAGGAGTTGAAGAAGCGTCGGGGCGAGTTGGCGGACGCCGAGGCGAAGCTGAACGCGGACTTCGACAAGTGGGCAGCGACCGCCGGCGAGACGGTCGCCGGGCTGCCGTGGTGGGTCGGCGGGTGGCGGCTCGCCGGGGCGTTCGGGGGGGGCGACAAGGACGCCCACGCCGCCGGGTACGCGCCGGAAGCGCCCGACGCGGCCGGGGTCCCCTGGGAGAAGCGGCCGGCGTGGGACGCCGTCAAGGAACTCGACCTGCCGCCGGCGGCCGGGGCCTACTACCTGTCGCGGAGCGTCTTCACGAAGGACGCGGGGACGGCGGAGATCGTCTTCGGCAAGGACAAGCCGGCCATCAAGCTCTGGGTCGACGGCAAGCTCGCGTTCGACTCGAAGTCGAAGGAGTTCGCCAAGCTCGCCGAGGGCGTCACCTGGCGGGTGCCCGTGCCGCTGACACCGGGGCGTCACTCGCTGCTCGTGAAGCTGACGAAACCTGCGGGGAAGGCCCCGCAGAAGTTCGCGCTGACACCGCCGGGAGGGAAGCCGATCGCGGCGGCGTTCTCCGGGGAAATCACCGAACTTCTCGCGATTCCGACGAAGGATCGCACGGCCGAGCAGAAGGCCGCGTTGATGACCGCCCGCCGCGACGGGGACGGCAAGGTCCGCGGACTCCGCGACCAGATTCGCAAGCTCGACACGCGAGCCGACTATGCCACCCAGCGGCCCGTCCCGACGGACAGCGACTTCCTCCGGGCGTTCGGCCAACCGCGGCGCGAAAGCCCGTGCAGTTGCGAACGCACCGCCGAGCCGACCGTCGAACAGGCGCTGCAGCTGCTGAACGGCCCGGTCGTGTCCGCACGGGTGACGGCCGCCGCGGGG
>CAYUHJ010000011.1:17532-68713 GCA_964444365.1 uncultured Alcaligenaceae bacterium
CGAAGTTGCCCGACGACAAGTTGACCGAGGACCTCTACCTCGCCGCGTTCGCCCGGCTCCCGACCGCGGCCGAGTCGGCGAAGGTGGCGGCGCACCTGAAGAAGGCCGGCGACCGTCCGGAAGCCGTCCGCGATGTCGTGTGGGCCGTGCTGAACACCCGCGAATTCCTGCTCCAACACTGAGCCGCCCATGACCCGCTTCTCACTCCTTGTCTTGCTCCTCATGGCCCCGGTCGCGTCCGCCGCGGAACCGAGCTTCTCCGCGGACGTGGCCCCCGTGCTCGCCAACCGCTGCCTGAGTTGCCACGCCGGGCAGAAGGCCCGCGGCGGGTACCACGCGAACACCTTCGCCGAACTGCTGACCGCGGGGAAGTCCGGGGAAACGCCGGTGGTGCCGGGTAAGCCGGAGAACTCCGAACTCTACCTCCGGCTCGTCGACCCCGACCCGGCGGTGCGGATGCCGCCCGATGACACCCCGCTGTCACCGGCCGAGGCGGATGCGGTGAAGAAGTGGATCGCCGCCGGGGCGAAGTTCGACGGGCCGGACAAGACCGCCGCGGTGAGGTCGTACCTGCCCCCGCGGGTCCACCCCGCCGCCCCGGACAAGTACCCGGCCCCGCTGCCGGTGTTCGCGGTCGCGTTCGCCCCGGACGGCTCCGAACTGGCTGTCGGCGGCGTCAACGAAGTCACGGTCTGGGACGCGAAGTCCGGCAAGCTCGTCCGCCGGCTGCCGGGTTTCCCGGACCGCATCCAGGCCCTCGCGTACTCCGCGGACGGCAAGAAACTCCTCGTCGGCGGCGGAACGCCTGGCGAGTACGGGGAAGTCGCGGTCGCCGACCCGAGCAAGCCCGGCCCGCGGAAAGTGCTCGGCGTCTTCGACGACCTCGTCCTCGGCGTGGCGTTCTCCGCGGATGAGTCCGCGGTCGCCGCGGGCGGGGCCGACCGCTCCGTCCGCGTCTACTCCGCCGCGGACGGCAAGGAACGCTGGCGGGCCGGGTTCCACGCGGACTGGGTGACCGGCGTGGCGTTCAGCCCGGACGGCAAGTACGTCGCGTCCAGCAGCAAGGACCGCACGGTAAAGGTGCTGGAGGCGGGGACGGGGAAGATCTACACGACGTACAACGGCCACCGCCGGCAGTTCGGCTCGCACACCGGACAGTTCGAGGTGTCGGCCGTCGCGTTCGATGCGGCCGGGAACGCGTACTCGGCCGGGGCCGGGAACGCGGTCCGCGTCTGGCAGCCGGAAAAGGCCCACGACGAGAACGGCAGCGCGATCGACATGGAAGCCCGGTTCGCCAAGGACGGGCACACGAAGTACCTGGACTACACGTCGGCCCGCCCGGTGTTCGCGCTGGCCCTGGCTGGCGGCAAGGTCTACACGGCGTCCGGGGACGGCAAGGTCCGCGAACACGACCCCGCCACGAAGACAGTGACGCGCGAGTACCCCGGGGGCAGGGACTGGCTGTACGCCGTCTCCGCGAAGGCGAACCGCGTCGCCGCCGCCGGGTTCGACGGCAAGGTCCGGGTGTGGAACGCCGCGACGGGGGAGGTCGTGGCGACGTTCGCGGCCGTTCCGGGGCTCCCGAACTGATCCCCGTTCCGCGGGTTGGTCCCCCTGCACCACCCGACGCCCCCGCGAGGCGGGTCGACCGTCGGTCCGACAGAGCGACGCAGAGATTCAAGTTCGGGCGATTCATTAGGTCACTCGCTCCGCGAGTGACTGCGCGTCAGCACTCGAAAACGAGTGATGCGTTCTCGGGACATGAGCCCGCAACTCGCGGAGCGAGTTGCCTACTTTCACGCACTGCGTCGCCCCGGCGGTCCGATTTGCCGCTTGACACGTCTCTTTCTTCACGCTATTTCCCGCCCCGATTCACGGATCACACTTGCCGTCCACGGCGGAACGCCGGCCGCGGGGGTGCCGTCACCGGCACCGGTTCGGGGGAACCGGAACCCGCACGCCGACCGCGCGGACCGCTCACAGGGGGGAACCAGATGGACCGGGCATGCCGGGCCGGATTGCTCACCGTCGGCCTCCTCGCCGGGATCGCCGGCTGTCACGCGGACGCCGCCAAGACCAGCACGAGCCGGTCCCAGGCCGCCGAGGACGTCACTGAGAAGGACGCCCTCGCCACCGTCGGCCAGAAGACCGTCGTCGGCAACATGGAGCCGATCCCGGTCCACGGCGTCGGCCTCGTCTACAACCTGAAGGGGACCGGCAGCAGCCCGCCGCCGGGCGAGCATCGGGCCGCCCTCGAAAACGCGATCCTGAAGCGAAAAGGCAACCCGAAAGACCTGCTCGACGCGCCGGGGAAGACCACCTCGCTCGTCTTCGTGTCCGCCGCCATTCCGCCGGGGGCGAAGGCCGGCGACCCGCTCGACGTTCACATCACGCTGCCGCCGGGGAGCAAGACCACGAGCCTCAAGGGCGGCGTCCTGTACCCCTGCGATTTGACCAACGTCGAGTTCGCCGGCAACCTGCGGACGGCGATGGCCAACGGCGGCATGCCCACCGGCAAGGCTCCGGTTCTGGAGGGTAACACGCCGCTGACCGGGCACCGCCTCGCCGTCGCGGAAGGGCCGCTCGTGGCCGGCTCCACGGGGCCCGCGAAGGAAGGCTCCGACGAGCCGCCGCAGTTGAAGGCCGGCCGCATCTGGGGCGGGGCGAAGAACCTGCTCGACCGCCCCTACTACTTCGTGATCGCGGACGACAACCCGCAGCCCCGGCTCGCGATGGTCGCCGCCGAACGGCTGAACACCACCTTCCACGCGGCGGGCGACGGGTTCGGCAAGATCGCGGACGCCAAGGTTCAGGGCAAGCCGCTGGTGATGACCAGCGTCCCGCCCGCGTACCGGCTCAACCACGCCCGGTTCCTGCTGGTCGCGCGGCAGGTGCCGCTCATCCCGACCGACACCGGGTCCGCGTACTACCGGCAACTCGAACACGACCTCGTCCGCCCGGAAACGACGCTGACGGCCGCGATCAAGCTCGAAGCCCTGGGCGCGGACAGCCGCCAGTCGCTGCGGGTCGGCCTGCAGGCCGAGTCCCCGTGGGTCCGGTTCGCGTCGGCGGAGGCCCTCGCCTACCTCGGACACCCGGACGGGGCGAAGGACCTGGCGGAACTCGCCGAGAAACACCCGTCGCTGCGGTCGCACTGCCTGACGGCCCTGGCGTCGATGGACGACGCCGTGTGCCTGGACCAGCTCGTCGAACTGATGAAGAAGGGGGACGCGTCGCTGCGGTACGGCGCGTTCCACGCCCTGCGGTCCGCGGACAAGAACCACGACGCGGTGCGCGGCCGCAACATGAACAACTCGTTCTGGCTGCACCGCGTCGCGCCCGAGTCCGAGCCGATGGTCCACGTCGCGGTGGGCCAGCGGGCCGAAATCGTGGTGTACGGCACCGTCTGCCCGATGAAGGCCCCGTTCTCGTTCCCGGTGGGCAGCGAGTTCACCGTCGCCGCCAAGGAGGGGTCGGACGCCGTCACGGTCACCCGACTGACCACGAAGAACGGCGAGCCGGTCGCGGTCCCCGTCCAGTGCCGGGCCGACCTGCCGACGGTCCTCGCCGCCGTCGCCGAGATGGGCGGGACGTACACCGAGGCCGTCGAACTGATCCGCCGGGCCGAGCAAGCCGACGCCCTGACCGCGGCGGTGGCCTACGACACGACCCCCCGCGGGCTGTCGCTGAACCAGTTGGCCCAGATCGCGCGGTCCGACCCGTCCCTGGAGCGGGCCGACCTGGAAGTCCAGCGGTCGCAGCGGGGCGACGTGGTGCCCGCCAGCTACGAACTCCCGACCGACGCCGACGCGCTGAAGGCCAAGCCGGTCGAACCCGCCGCCGACGGCCCGGCCCTGAACCGGCAACCGGGCAAGCTGTTCGGCAAGTAACACCCGAGAGTTTCAAGTTCCAGGTTTCAAGTTTCCGCCGTGAAACTCGAAACCTGGAACTTGAAACGTGAAGAGTATGCTCACCCGTCTCGAACTCATCGGGTTCAAGTCCTTCGCCGACCGCACCCGGTTCGACTTCGCCCCCGGCGTCACCGCCGTCGTGGGGCCGAACGGGTCCGGCAAGTCCAACATCGTCGACGCCGTCCGCTGGATTCTCGGCGAACAGTCCGCCAAGAACCTCCGCGGCGGCGAGATGACCGACGTCATCTTCAACGGCTCGTCGAACCGCAAGTCCCTCGGCATGGCCGAGGTGACGATGACGTTCGACAACGCCCGCCGCCAACTCGCCGCCGACTCCGACGAGGTGCAAGTCACCCGCCGCGTCTACCGCGACGGCGAGGGTGAGTACGCGATCAACGGCAAGGGCTGCCGCCTGAAGGACGTGAAAGACCTCTTCCTCGGCAGCGGGGCGGGGCACGGCGCGTACAGCATCATCGAGCAAGGCCGCGTCGACGCGCTGCTCGCCGCCAGCACCAAGGACCGCCGCACGATCTTCGAGGAAGCGGCCGGGATCAGCCGGTTCAAGGTGAAGAAGCTCGAAACGATCCGCAAGCTGGAGCGCGTCGACGGCGACCTGACACGGGTCCGCGACATCCTCGGCGAACTCGAAGCCCAACTCCGCACGCTGCGGTTGCAAGCCGCGAAAGCCCAGCGATTCCAGGAGTACACGACCCGCCTGCGCGACCTGCGAGTGGCAACCGGCCTCGCGGAGTTCCGCCAGCTTTCGAGGCAGCTCGAAGCGGAGGAAACCGCCCTCGCCGCGCTGAAGCACGAACTCGCCGACTCGACGGCCCGCACGGACGCCGCAGAAAAACACCTTCAGCAATTGAACTGGGACCTGTCCCGCACCGAGGACTCGCTCCGCCACCACGAGGCGAGGCTGGCCGACGCCCGGCAGCAAATCGCGTCCCAGGAATCCACGGCGAAGACCGAACGCGCCCAGACCGCGAACCTCGAAGCCGAGGTGCTGCGGCTCGCGAAACAGCGGGCCGACCTGGGGTTTCGCATCAAGGCCCTGGAAGCCGACGCGGTGAAATCGGCGGCCGATCTCGCCGCGACTTCGGAGCGGGCTGCCGCGGAAGAAGCCCGCGCCGCCGCGGCCGCCGAGGCCCTCGCCGCCGTCGGTGCCCACATCGCGGACCTCGCCCGGCGGTCGCAGGCCGACCGCGAGTTGCAGTTCGACCTCGTCGGCCGGTCGGCGAAGGCCCACTCGGACGCCGACACGAACCGCACGCAGGCCGAACGGTTGACCCGAGAGTTGCAGCGCAAGAAGGCAGACGCCGACCACGCCGCCGCCCGCTTCGACGCGATCGAGGCCGCCCTCGCGGACCTGTCCCGCTCGGACGCCGACGTCCGCAACCGCCTCGGTGACGCCCGGGTGTCACTCGCCGCGCACACGGCCGCCCGCGACGGGTTGCGAGCCCGGGCCGACGAGTTGCAAGCGGAGCTGGAAACCCTTCGCGAGCAACGCAGCGCCCTCCGCGGCCGGGCCGACGTGCTCGAAGGGTTGGAGAAGTCGCTGGAGGGCTTTGGTGCCGGCGTCCGGGCCGTCGTGCAGCGGATCGCCGCGGGCGAGTCCGAGCTGTCCGCGGGAATCCTGGGTCTGGTCGCCGACGTGCTGAGCGTCCCCCGCGAACTCGCCGCCCTCGTCGACATCGTGCTCGGGGAAACGTCGCAGCGGTTCGTGACGCGCGACCGGGACTCGCTCGCGACCGTGTTGCGGGTGCTCGGTGAAGTGCCGGGGCGCGTGGGGTTCGTGCCGCTTCTGTCTCCCTCCCCCTTGAGGGGGGAGGGTTGGGGCGGGGGTGAAAGCTCCCTCCCTGCTGAAGTCTCCACCCCCCACCCTAACCCTCCCCCGCAAGGGGGGAGGGAACCAGAAGGGTCGGGGCAGCGGTTGCCGCTCTCCCCCCCACCCATCCCCCTCTCCGCGGTCGTGCGGTCCGACCTCCCCGGCCTGGCGCACCAACTGCTCGGCGGTGTCGTCCTCGCCGACTCGCTCGCCCGCGCGCGGGAACTGGCCGCCGACTTCCCCCACCTGCGGTTCGTCACACGGGCGGGCGAATTGCTCGAACCCGACGGCTCCGTCACCGTCGGCCCGCCGCGGACGGAGGCGGGGATTCTGTCGCGAAAGAGCGAACTCCGCGAACTTCGGGGGCAGGCGCTCGCGCTCGACGCCGCCATCCGTGACACCGAGGCGTCACAGTCCGAACTCCGGAGGGAAGCGGATTCCCACGACGCGCCGATCCGTGCCCGCGAAGCGGAAATCGCGACCCTCTCGGGCGAGGCCGGCACGCTCCGTGATCAGATCCTCGAACAGCGGCAGGTGCAGCAGCAACTCGCCGAGAAGATCGACCTGCTCGCGGCAGAGGCGGGCGTGATCGAAGGTGAACGCGCGAAAGCCGCCGCCGCCGCGGACGCCGCCGCCACCCAGGCCGCCGCCGCGGACCGCGAAGCCGCCGACGTGAAGGCCCGACTCGAACAGGCCGCCGCCGACCTGGCCGCCGCCGAGAGGGACCGCGAACGCCGGCAGCAGGACAACACCGACGCCCAGGTCGCCCTCAGTCGCGTCCGCGAACAACTCGCCGGGCTTCGCAAGAAGCGGGACGAGATCGACGCCGAGATTCGCGCCCGCCGCATCGACGGCGTCAACGCCTCGTCGTCGGAGCGGTCGGCCCGCCTGAAACTCGCCGAGTCCCGGCTCGCCACGCTTCGGGCCACCGCCCTGGCCGCGTCCGCGTATTCGGACAAGGAAGTCCGCGAGCGACAGGTCGCCGACCTGTCCGCGTCACGGGACAAAATCCGGGCCGAGCGCGAGACGATTCAATCGGACTTGAAGCAGACCCGCGCCGCGTGGAAGGACCGCCACGAGGCCGCCCACGCGCGGGACCTCGCGGCCAACGAACTCCGCTCCCGACGGGACGCGATCGCCTCCCGCGTCCGGGACGACTACCAGATCGAACTCGCGGACCTCGGCGAGACCGCGGACCCGCCGGTCGACTCGGCCGCGGAAATCGCCGACCTCCGCAAGAAACTCGACAAGCTCGGCAGCGTCAACCTCGACGCCCTGACAGAACTCGCAGAGGTCGAGGGCCGCGAACGCGACCTCCGCGCCCAGCACGACGACCTCGCGGACGCCCGCAAGAAACTGCAAGGGATCATCGACCAGATCAACACCGACAGCCGCAAACTGTTCGCCGACACCCTGGCGACGATCCGCGTCCACTTCCAGGAACTGTTCCGCAAACTCTTTGCCGGCGGCATGGCGGACATCGTCCTCGAAAACGAGGCGGACATCCTCGAAAGCGGCATCGAGATCACGGCCCGCCCGCCGGGGAAAGAGCTCCGCAGCCTGTCGCTGCTCAGCGGCGGGGAGAAGGCCCTCACGGCCGTCGCCCTGCTGCTCGCGATCTTCCACAGCAAGCCGAGCCCGTTCTGCCTGCTCGACGAGGTCGACGCGGCCATGGACGAGGCGAACACCCAACGGCTGGCCCAGGCGTTGAAGGAATTCTCCGACCGCAGCCAGTTCATCGTCATCACGCACAAGAAGCGGACGATGGCCGTCGCCGACGTGCTCTACGGGGTGACGATGCAGGAAGGCGGCGTCTCGCGGCAGGTGGCCGTCCGGTTCGAGGACTGGCCGGACGAGGGGACGGCGGCCGCGAAGGCGGCGTGACGACGCCAACAACGCTCAACGGACGATATACCCGAACGACCGTCCAAAACAACAGGGACACCCTTCGGCCCGCACTTCTTCTTTCGCCGCGGCGACATTATCCTGAACCCCGCCCCCGGACCGCGTGTCCGGGAATCGGCGACGCCCGTGGTAAGGGCGTGCCTGCCTCGAACGGAGTCAGCCCGTCTCATGGTCGCTCTCAAACTCCCCGACGGTTCCGTCCGCGAAGTCCCCGCCGGTGCCCGCCCCCGCGACGTGGCCGAGTCGATCGGTAAGCGACTCGCCCAGGCGTGCGTGGCCGCGAAAGTCAACGGGCAGATCGTCGACCTCGACCGCGAGATCACTCCGCCCGCCGACGCGGGGGGCTCGCCCGTCGAGTTCCAGCTGCTCACCGACAAGGACAAGGATTCGCTCGACGTGCTGCGGCACAGCACCGCGCACATCATGGCCCGAGCCGTCATGCGGCTCTTCCCCGGCACCCAGCTGGCCTTCGGCCCGACCACCGACACCGGCTTCTACTACGACATCGACAGCCCGACCCCGATCACCGAGGCGGACTTCCCGCGGATCGAAGCCGAGATGGCGAAGATCATCAAGGAAGCCGAGCCGTTCGAGCGGTTCGAGCAGAGCATCCCCGACGGCCGGCAACTCATCGCGGACCTCAAGCAGCCGCTCAAAGTCGAGCACATCGACGAGTCGCTGAAAGATTACGGCAGCATCAGCTTTTATCGCCAGGGGGAGTTCATCGACCTGTGTCGCGGGCCGCACATCCCGCACGCGGGCAAGGTCGGGGCGTTCAAGCTGCTCAGCATCGCCGGGGCGTACTGGAAGGGGGACGCGAGCAAGACCCAGCTTCAACGGCTGTACGGCACCGCGTTCTTCGAGAAGAAGCAACTCGACGAATACCTCAAGCAAGTCGAGGAAGCGAAGAAGCGCGACCACCGCGTGCTCGGCAAGCAACTGAAGCTCTTCACCATCAGCCAGGTCGCCGGGCAGGGGCTGATCCTGTGGATGCCGAAGGGGGCGACCGTCCGGCACCTGCTGGAGTCGTTCATCCGCGACGAGCTGGTGAAGCGCGGCTACTCGCCGGTGTACACCCCACACATCGGCAACCTGAACCTCTACCGCACCAGCGGCCACTTCCCGTACTACGCGGACGCCCAGTTCCCGCCGATGTACATGAACCCGCTCGTGCAGACCGTCGACACCTGGTTCACCCTGCTCGAAAAGAACCTCCTCACCGACGCGCAGGAGAAGGCGTTTCTGGCGGTTGTCGATGCGGTCGCGGAAGGGAAGTCGCCGGAATCGCCGGACCAGGACATCCCACGTTACACCTTCGCCGACGTGAAACTCGACGCCATCGCGCTCCGCACCGAGTACCGCGAGGCGAAGGATGCCGACGCTCGGAAGGCCGTGCTGAAGGCGTGGATGTCCGGGCAGGAAGGCTACCTCCTCAAGCCGATGAACTGCCCGCACCACATCCAGATCTTCAAGGCCGGGCCGAAGAGCTATCGCGACCTCCCGATCAAGCTCGCGGAGTTCGGCACCGTCTACCGCTTCGAGCAAAGCGGCGAACTCGGCGGCATGACCCGCGTCCGCGGCTTCACCCAGGACGACGCGCACCTGTTCGTCACCCCGGAGCAGGTGGAAGAGATTCTCCGCTCCGAAATCGAACTGGTGCTGTTCGTGCTGAAGACTCTCGGACTGAACGATTACCGCGTTCGCGTCTCGGTCCGCGACCCGGAATCGAGCAAGTACGTCGGCCCGCCGGCGCTGTGGGAGAAGGCGGAAAAGACCCTCACCGACATCGTGGCGAGTACCGACCTGAAGTACGCCATCGGCGTCGGCGAGGCGGCGTTCTACGGACCGAAGATCGACTTCATCGTCCGCGACTGCATCGGCCGGGAGTGGCAGCTCGGCACCGTGCAACTCGACTACAACCTGCCCGAACGCTTCCAGCTGGAGTACGTCGGGGCGGACAACACCACCCACCGGCCCGTGATGATCCACCGCGCCCCGTTCGGCAGCATGGAGCGGTTCTGCGGCATCCTCATCGAGCACTTCGCCGGCGCGTTCCCGCTGTGGCTCGCCCCGGAGCAGGCGCGGGTGCTCACCATCTCGGAGAAGTCGAACGAGTACGGCCAGAAGATCGAGGCGGAACTGAAGGCCGCCGGGTTCCGCGTGACCGGCGACTACCGCAGCGAGAAGATCAACGCGAAGGTGGCGGTCGGCTCGCTGGAGAAGGTGCCGTACCTGCTCGTCGTCGGCGAGAAGGACGCCGCCGCCGGCACCGTCGCCGTGCGGGACGAGTCGATCCCGGACCAGAACAAGCGCAACCTCGGGCCAAAACCGCTGGCCGAGGTGATCGCGCTGTTCCGGGCGGAGATCGACGAGAAGCGCATCCGCAATGTCAGCACCGCGACCGCCGCCGTCGAAGGCGGGGCCGCGAAGTTCGAGGGGTAGCCGTGTCCGACGACGAACTCGCATTCTTGCGGGCGATTCGCGCGAACCCGGCCGACCCCGTGGTTCGCCTCGCGTTCGCCGACTGGCTCGATGAACACGACCGCCCCGAGAGAGCTGAACTGGTTCGCGTCCAAGTCGAACTCGAACCCGTCCGGTTTGAACTTGACCGCGAACGGGTTCGCGAACTGCTCGACCGCGAGGAAGAAATTCTCCTCTCGGCCGACGAGACGTGGTTCGGGACTTCCCTCCGGAGCGAACCACCAGAGGGCCTGGGAGCTTATTTCGGCCCTTTCTTCCGCGGTGGGGTGATCGAGTACGCTTGTCTCTCCCTGGATATGCTGCTATCCCGTGGCGAAGCGCTGTTGGCCGAGCACCCGACGATCCGCGAACTCGCCGTCTACTTCGTCAACGGTCGCGGGACGGAACTTGCTGGGTGTGAACTCCTCGACAAACTGGACATCCTCGAAATCGCCGACTGGGTCACAGAGGAAGATGCGGCCGCACTGCTGTCGTCTCCACACGTTCGTGGCAGGCAAGTCCTGCGAGTGTGGGATGAACGAGATGATGATCCGGAACTGATCTGGTGGGAACTCGCCGATGCATGGCCCGCCGGTGTCCGCATCGAACTTTGGGATCTCCACAACGGCCCGGAATCGACCTGGGCTCAATCCTGGAACGAGACGCTGGTCCGGAGTTTCGCGAACGCGGGACGGTCGCTGTCCGTCGTCATGCCGCGGACCTTCCGCTTCCCACTACGACCGGAAGGGGAACAGAACCTGTACGCTGGTCGCCTCGGTGACGGACGTCCGGTCCTGATCGGGTACGGGATCGACTCGCGATACCCGCTCACGCTCGCCGTATTTGACGAGGATGGGAACCTCGTCGAAACAATCCAACCGCCCGACCCTGGTCCCGAGATCGCAAGCGACCTGAACTGGCTTGCGGATCAGTTCGGCTTTCGGCAAGAGTTGATCTGGGTCCGCGAGTTCACGACGCCTTCCGGCCTCGGAGTGAACCTGTGGTCAAACAGCTTGCGAGAATGCGCATCCCGGCTCGATGACAGCTTCGATCTGTGGGACTGGCTTCACCACGGAACGTTCACAATTTCGTGGTGCAACAGCCCCTGGGCGAGTCGGCGGACGGGACGGATCACGGCCACCTGACGGAGAAGGGGCCAAATCCGCTGCCCCAGCTGAGCGCGTTGTTCCGGGCGGAGATCGACGAACGGAGCATCAGCGACGCCACTATCTGAGCCGCCTCCTTCGAAGGGGCGGAGGTTCGGTCTCGTTTTCGCCCCTCTGCTCGGCGGCTTCGACGACATTTGTTCGGATTTCCCATCCGTTCCATCCGGACGAATCACGCCGAAATCCCGGCCGCGGGGGCGCTTCCCGCTGGATTTTTCCCCCCGGTCTTGTCATGCTAACGAGACGTATCCGGGCTTCTCGGTTTCTTCACCCGCCTTTTACCGGATACACGTTGACGTCGGATCGTGGACAGACCGCTGCCAATCTCCCACGATCTTCCCACCGGTTCGCGTGCGACGCCGCGGTCGCGGACACCTCGTGTTCGCCGGCCCCTTCCGCACGCAGACGAACGAGGAGATCGCGACCGTGTCCGATCGCTTTGAGGCAGGCCTGGCGGCGTCCGACTCCGGGACCGGAGCGGCGGTGGAATCCCCGTCCCTGTTCGCCGCCGGGCGGGCCGGGCCGACGGCTTACGAACTCAAATACCTGCTGACCGAACCGCAGGCCCGCGAGGTCCAGGCCCGCATCGCCAAACACCTCGCCCTGGACCCGTTCGCCGACCCCGCCCTGGGGAACGCCTACCTCACCACGAGCGTTTACACCGACACCCCCACGTTCGACGTGCTCCGCCGGACGAAGCTCCTAGGGGCCCGGAAGTACCGCGTCCGCCGCTACGGGCACGCCGGACCCGTCTTCGCCGAGCGCAAGACCAAGCGCGGCGACGAGGTCCGCAAGCGCCGCAGCCCCGTCCCGGACGGGCACCTCGCCCCGCTCTCGGAGCCGGAGCCCTGCGAGGGGTGGCCCGGCGAGTGGTTCCGCCGGCAGGTGACCGCCCGCCAGCTCCGGCCCGTCTGCCGGGTCAGCTACGAGCGGGTCGCGTTCATGGGGCCGTCCGAGGCCGGGGCGGTGCGGGTGACGCTCGACCGCCACGTCCGGGGCACCGTCGCGGACGGCTGGGACCCGACCCCCGTCGCGGGCGGCGAACTGTTGCCGGGGCAGGTCATCTGCGAGTTCAAGTTCCGCGTCGCGATGCCGACGATGTTCAAGGTCATCGTCGCGGACCTGGGGCTGGCCCCGGCGACGGTGTCCAAGTACCGCACGTTCATGGGAACGGTCCGTCCGGAAGGCAGGGGTGGCGTCGATGCCTGACTGGTTGCAGGGAACGGGGCTGGTTCAATCTCTCCCGCACTGGACGGACGTCGGGACGTGCCTCGCGGCGGCGGCGGGGTACGGGGTCGCGGTCGCCGCGATCTACTACCTGACCCAGCGCCGCGGCCGGTCGGAAACCGCGTCCCTCGTCGCCACGATCGTCCTCCTGACGATCCTGCTGGCGATGGTGACGATCGTGATCGGCGAGAACCTCGCCCGGGCGTTCGGCCTCGCCGGGGTGCTCTCGATCGTCCGGTTCCGCACGGTGGTGGACGACACCCGGGACACGGCGTTCGTCATCTACGCGGTCATCACGGGGATGGCGGTCGGGTCGCACCTGTACGTCGTGGCGGCCGTCGCGGTGCCGGTCGTCGCGGTCGCCGCCACGGCCCTCAGCTTCTGGGGCGGCGGGTCGGGCCGGAACGGGGCGGGGATCCTCGTCGTGAAACTGGGTGTGAACTCGGACCCGGCCCAGGTGCTGAACCCGACGCTGACGAAGTTCCTGGCCGCGTTCCGGGTGACGGCCGTGGGGACCGCGCGACAGGGGGCGACGCTCGAACTGACGTACGCCGCCCGGTTGCGGGCCGGGGTCACGCTGGTGAACCTGATCCTGGACCTGAACCGCGTCGAGGGCGTCCAGGGCGTCGAGTGGAAAGAGCCGAACAACGGGTGAGTTTTCCGCTTCGGGGGCAACGTCCATGTTCCGCATCGCAACCGGGCTCCTCCTCGGGCTCGCGGCCGCCGCGTGGGCCGCGCCGCCGGCCCTCACCGAGAACCAGAAGAAGCACGCCGCCGAGACGGACGCCTTCTTCGCCGAGGGGAAGATCCCCACGCTGACGATCACCATCGCGCCGAAGGACGTCGAAAGTCTCAAGCGGGAACCCCGCAAGTACGTCAAGGCGACGATCAAGGACGGCGACACCACCTACACCGACGTCGCCGTCCACCTCCGCGGGTCGGCCGGCAGCTTCCGCGGGTTCGACGACAAGCCCGGCCTGACCGTGAACATGGACAAGTTCACGGACGACCTCGTCTACAAGGGCATGGACAAGTTCCACCTCGCGAACTCGGCCCAGGACCCGAGCTTCCTGTCCGAACTGATCTGCGGCGAGATCTGCAAGGCCGCCGGCGTCCCCGCCGCCCGGATCAGCCACGCCGTCGTCACGCTCAACGGCAAGAAGCTCGGCATGTTCTACTTCAAGGAGGGGTACGACAAGAACTTCCTCCGCCGCCACTTCAAGAGCGCGACCGGCAACTTCTACGACGGCGGGTTCCTCCGGGACATCGACCAGCCGCTCGAACTGATCTCGTCCAAGAAGGACGTGTCCGACCGCAAGGACCTGACCGCCCTGGTGAACGCCGCCCGGGAGCCGGACAAGGCGAAGCGGTTCCAGCTCCTCACCCAACTGCTCGACCTCGACCAGTTCGTCAGCCTGCTCGTCGTCGAGAACTTCATGTGGGACTGGGACGGCTACCCGATGAAGCCGAACAACTACCGGGTGTACCACGACCCGGACAAGGACAAGATTTACTTCGTCCCGTCCGGCATGGACCAGATGTTCGCGGACCTGAACGGCACCGTGGCCCCCGGGTTCAACGGACTGGTCGCGCGGGCGCTGATGGAGACGCCCGAGGGGAAAAAGAAGTACATCGACCGCTACCGCGACTTCATGAAGAACAACTACAAGCTCGACGACCTGATCAAGACGTTGGACGCCGCCGAGAAGCGGTTCCAGACGGCCCTGGCGACGGTCGACGCGAACGCCGTCCGCGACCACAAGAACCACACCGAGCGGCTCCGGTCGGCCCTGAAGCAGCGGGCCAAGAACGTGACCGACCAGCTGTCGACCTACGAGCAGTGGGCCGGCAAGCCGATGGACAACGAGGGGTTCTTCCGCCAGTGGCTGGTCCTCGCCCCCGTCCCGAACCCGCCGAACACGGACTCGAACGGGGCGGTGGACAAGTCGCTGCTCAAGGACGAGGCCAAGCTCGAGCCGAAGGAAGGCGACAAGGTCAAGGTCGGCGACCGGGAACTGACCTGGCAGAAGGTGCTGACCGATTCGTTCTTCGTCGACTTCGGGTACGGCGACAACTGCACCGGCTACGCGGTCGTGTACGTCGTCGCCCCGGACGACGTCAAGGACGCCGTCCTCCGCATCGGCAGCGACGACGGGTGCAAGGTGTTCCTGAACGGCAAGGAGGTCGGGAAGGTGCTCCAGAACCGCGCGGTCGACAAGGACCAGGACTCGTTCCCGAACGTGTCGCTGAAGAAGGGCGTCAACACGCTGATCCTGAAGGTGTGCAACGGCGGCGGCGAGTGGAAGGGGGCGGCCCGGTTCGTGGACAAGACCGGCCAGCCGCTGAAGGGCCTGAAGGCACAGGCGACGAAGTAGTCGCTCGGTCCGGACTCCGCACGAAGAGACCCCGGCGCGTGCCGGGGTCTCTTCGTTTTGACGTTCATCCTTGGGGGTGATTGTTTTCTTGGTAGGCAGTGCGTTTTACCGTTCCCTCGGAGGCCGGAGTGAGCTAGACTACCGGTGCTGGCTCGCACCGGCACGCCCACCCCATCGCACGACTCGAGGACTCGACATGGCCATGATCTCGATCGGCGAGAGCCGCTGGCGGATGCTCCGCCTCGCCCTCCGCTCCAAGACGTTCAAGTTCGACGACATCCGGACCATGAGCCGGACCGACCAGAAGTACATGGACTGGCTGGTCGCCCACGGGTTCATCGAGGAACTGAGCGGCGGGAATTTCAAGCTGACCCCGAAGGGGACGGCCACCGCCGACCTGGGGCTGTACGAGTGGACGCCGCCGGCCCCCGCGCCCGCCCCCGCCGGCCGCACGAAGGCGAAGAAGAAGTAGCCGCCGCGGCGCGGGTCACGGCCCTGCGGGGGCGAGCAGCTTCCGCAGGTGCAGGTGGAACGGCCCGAGTTTGCCGCCGTAGTTCCCCGCCGAGATGCGGACGATTCCCGGCCGGCACGCCGCACGCACGCCGACGCGGGTCGCCTCCTCTACGGCCGCCAGGTCGAGCCCGTCGATGACCACCTCGTAGACGGCGTTCACCCCTTCGGGCAACTCCGACTTCACCGCGCCGCGGAGGACGGGGCAGTACGCCTCGTTCGTGCTCGCGCGGAGCTTCTTGTACTTGCTGCCGACCTTGCTGCCGGACCGGACGACGCCGCCGGGGAAGGGCATGATGACGCCGGGGACGCGTCGGCACGCCTCGACCGCGGCCTCGGCGGCTTCGAGGGTGACACGCTGGGTTTCGCCGAGGATCAGGAAGTTGCCGCCGGCCACGCCCTTCACGGTGCCGAACTCGTCCTCGCAGAGGAACTCGCCGTCCATCGTCGGGACGCGCCAGAGTCGCCGGCCGCCGAGCAGCTTGCTGATCTGCCAGCCGTCGCCGAAGTAGCGGAGGTTCCCGCCGACCTTGACGGCCTTCCCCGCCTCACCGGCGAGGCCGTTGTAGCAAGCGGTCGTGGCGCACGTCAGCACGCACTGGCCCACGCGGTTCGTGATCGCCTTGCCGAGTGCGTCGCGGGAAAAGGCGAAGAAGAGCAGGCTCACGCCGGGCCGGCCGTCGGGCGTTTCCGCTGGGGAGAGTTCCTTCTCGATGCCCGCTTCCGCGTCGCAGCCAATGACCGACGCCGCGTACCCGGTCGCCGCCTGCCCCGCGATGCGTGCCCACGTCGGCGTCTCCGCGGTGACGACGACCCGCGCGGCCGTCATGGGGAAGGCTTCCGCAAAGGTGTCCGCGATGTCGACGCCGTTGATGGTCACGGGAAGTACGGGATGGTGATTTCCGGGTCGTTGGTTCGCTTCAGCGGGTCGAAGAACTTGACGCCGACGAGGCGGTACTTGCCGTCCGGGTCTTTTGCGAACAGCGTGCGGACGTACACGGGGTACTGGTTCGTCGCGTACTCGCCCTTGGCCATGAACCCGATTTCGACCTGGTCCTCGGCCGGGGTCTTCACGTCGTCGCGGGAGAAATCCCAGGCGGCGACGCGGACTTGCTGGTCCTTCAGCGTCGTCCAGATGGGGTGGGTTTCGAGGCGATCCTTCTTCAACCCGCGGTGGTCGAACCGCTCGGAAACGCGGGCCAAAAACGCCGGTTTGTCGCGGTTCGAGGCGGCGTCGCACATCGCGTTCACCCCGGCTACGGCTTCCTCCCGCGGGCTCTGAAAGAGTACATCGATGAGGAACACGACGAGCAGCAGTCCGACGCCGACGATTCCGACGACGAGCCCGCGACGGTTCTGGTTTCGGTAGGCGTACAGCGCGGCGACGACGGCCGCCACGATCAGCAGCAGGTAAACGGTCGGCGACGGATCGGAGAGGAACGGGGGCATGGGCTCTCCCGGTTAGCCGCGAGGCGACGCCGAGCGCGGACTTCCCGCCCGGTGACGCAGCATCTCGTGGGGTGAAGTCCGCGCTCGGCGTCGCCTCGCGGCTAACCGTTGGATTACTTCCGCAGCTCCGCCCCGTACACGGCCGCGTCGCCGAGTTGTTCCTCGATGCGGAGGAGCTGGTTGTATTTCGCGATGCGGTCGGTCCGGCTCGCCGAACCCGTCTTGATCTGGCCGCAGTTCGTGGCGACGGCGAGGTCGGCGATGGTCACGTCCTCGGTCTCGCCGCTGCGGTGGGACAGGATCGCGGTGAACCGGTTCCGCTTCGCCATCTCCACGGATTCGAGCGTTTCCGTCAGGGTGCCGATCTGGTTCACCTTCACGAGGATGCTGTTGCCGGCCCCCTCGGCGATGCCGCGCTTCAGGCGGGTCGTGTTCGTCACGAACAGGTCGTCGCCGACGAGTTGGACCTTTTTGCCGAGCCGGTCGGTGAGCTTCTTCCAGCCGGCCCAGTCGTCTTCGGACAGACCGTCTTCGATCGAGACGATCGGGTACTTGTCGCAGAGTTTTGCCCACAGGTCGATCATTTCGTCGGACGAGATGACCTTGTCCGGGGCGGACTTGAAGAAGCAGTAGCCGTCCTTCCCCTTGTGCTTGGCTTCCTCGAAGAGTTCCGTACACGCGGCGTCGAGGGCGAAGCAGATCTGGTCGCCGAGCTTGTAGCCGGCCTTCTCGATGGCGGTGGAGATGGTGGCGAGGGCGTCGTCAGCGGACGGGATGTTCGGGGCGAAGCCCCCCTCGTCCCCGACGGCGGTGTTCAGGCCCTTGTCGTGGAGCACCTTCCTCAGCGAGTGGAAGACTTCCGCGCCCATCCGGAGGGCTTCGCGAAAGCTGCTCGCGCCGACGGGGACGATCATGAACTCCTGGAAGTCGACGGTGCTGTCCGCGTGCTTGCCGCCGTTCAGGATGTTCATCAGCGGCACGGGCAGGACGGTGGCGTTCGCGCCGCCGACGTACCGGTAGAGCGGCAGCCCGGCGGACTGGGCGGCCGCGTGGGCGCACGCGAGGGACACGCCGAGGATCGCGTTCGCGCCGAGCTTCGCCTTGTTCGGCGTGCCGTCGAGTTCGAGCATCTTCTTGTCGAGCACGACCTGGTCGGACACGTCGAACCCTTCGAGGGCGTCCGCGATCACGGTGTTGACGTTCTCGACGGCCTTGAGCGTGCCCTTGCCGAGGTACCGCTTCTTGTCCCCGTCGCGGAGTTCGACCGCCTCGTGGGCCCCGGTGCTGGCCCCGCTGGGGACGGCCGCCCGGCCGATGACGCCGGCTTCGGTGGCGACGTCGACTTCGATCGTGGGGTTGCCCCGGCTGTCGAGGATCTCGCGGGCGTGGATGGCAACAATCTCGTCGCTCATGGCGTGCTCTGGCAAGGGATCGGGTCGGGCGAAGAAGAGATAGGGCCGGGGGTCCGATGGTCAAGGCCGGCCGCGGCTGCCGACACGCCACCCACACCGCATGAACGGGCGGGTTCTCATCGCGAATCCGAGGCGGGCTCGACGAGCTCGGCGGCGGCCGCCCGCACGGCCCGCACGAAGGCGGCGACCTTCCCGCGGTCTTTGTGGCCCGGCGACGACTCGACGCCGCTGGCGACGTCCACGGCCCAGGGCCTGACCGCCCGGATCGCGTCGCCGACGTTCTCCGGCTTCAACCCCCCGGCCAGGACCACCGGCACGCCGGGGTCGAACCCGGCGAGCAACCCCCACGGCGCGACGTGTCCGGTGCCCCCCACTTGACCGTCCACGAACGAGTCGAGCAGCACCGCCGCCGGCTTCGCCGCCTCGACGAACTGCCGCACCGCGTCGAGTGACGCCGCGTCCTTCACCCGGAACGCCGGGACGAACGCCGAGGGGAAGTAGGGTCGCTTCGGCGGCTCGGCGGAGTACGTCTGGACGGCCCGCAGCCCGACCCGCGACGCGATCGACCGCACCGCGTCCTCGGGCATGTCGACGAACACCCCGACCGCGGTCACGAACGGCGGCAACGCCGCGACGATCTCCTTCGCCGTGTCCGGCGTCACGAAGCGAGGCGAATCGGGGTAGAAGTTCAACCCGACGGCGTCGGCCCCCAACTCGGCGGCCGCGATGGCGTCGGCGGGGGAGGTGACGCCGCAGATTTTGATTCGGACGGTGGGCACGTTATGGGCTCGAAGGGGGAGAGGGTGGTACGGGGTTCGACGGCAAGCGGAAGATGTCAGCGACCGTACATGAGAAGCCCGGCAACACGTCGCCGCCAGAGAGTTCGCCGGATTCGTCAAGGAATTCGAGTCCGCTTCCCGGACGATAAATCGTGACCTTTTTTTCCTCCGGATCGAGCAACCAGACGAGTTTGACGCCGTTTTTGAGGTAGTCGCGAACCTTCTCGTTGACCTTGCTGGGTCTGTCGTTCGGGGAAAGCACTTCGACTGCGACCAGCGGCGGTTCTTCGCCCCACTTGGGATGAAGCTCGGCGTAATCGGCCGCGTCCGTGTAGAACGCGACATCGGGGCCGACGACGGTGTCCGGGTCTTCTTCCAGAATCACTCCGGAATCGTTTGAAGCGACATATCCCCGGCCAACTCGCTCCGCGTATTCGTCGAGACGCCTAGCGATCCGGGTGGCAACAACTCCATGCCGGCGGTTCGGGCGGGACATTTCGACCACCTTTCCTCGGTGGAGTTCGAGCCAGCGATTGCGGTTCTCCGGCAATTGGCAGTAATCCCAGAACTCAGCCGCCGTCATGAGCGGGGTGACTGGCGCGTCGGTTGTGTTCGTCGGCGACATTCGCGTTCCTCCCTGGGCCGTCAGTTTACCCGCCGAACTTCTGTCGGGCCAAGGCGAGTGCCCCGTGGATGACGACTTCTTCCCCCAACGCCGCGGGGACGATATCCGTCAGACCGGCAAACGGCTGAAACACCCGCTCCGCTACGAGTCGGCGAAGCGGGGCGAAGAACAGTTCTTCGCCCATCAGCGAGACGCCGCCGCCGATGACGATTCGCCGGGGGCAGAGCAATGCGATGACGTGGCAAATGCCTTCGGCAAGGGCCTTCTGAGCGGTTTCTAACACATGGATCGCATACACGTCTCCTTGACGTGCAGCATCCGCGACTTCTTTCGCAGTGACCACAAGCCCACGCAAAGCGCGATGTGCGATTGCTTCGACCCCACGACCTGAAGCAAGTTGTTCAACAGTGGTCTCGATACGGAACTCCGAGCTATTGGTGCGATCGTAGTTGAAGATTTTCAAATGCCCGATCTCCGCCGCCCCGCGTCCACAGCCGCGGTAAATCTTCCCGTCGATGATGAGCCCGCCGCCGACGCCCGTTCCCACCGTGATGTAAAAGATCGGCGACAGTCCCTTGCCCGCGCCGAACAGCGCCTCGCCGAGGCCGGCCGTGTCCGCGTCGTTGCAGATGACCGTCGGCTTGTCGAGCATGTCCGACAGCCAGTCCGCGAGCGGGAAGTTGTTCCAACCCTCGATCTGGTGCGACGTGATGACCGTTTGCGAGTCGTCGTCCGTCGGGCCGCCGAAGCCGACGCCGATGCCGGTCACGTCGGAGGCGTTGACCTTCGCCGAATCGAGCAGTTCCGGGTACGCGGTGAGGATCTGCCGGCGAATCCCCTCGCCCCCCTCGGCCGGGTTGACGCTGCCGCGCCACAGCGAATGAATGTGGCCGTCCCCGTGGCCGAGCCCGAGTTGGAGCTTCGTCCCGCCGATCTCGATGCCGAGGAACATGACCGACTCCGGTTGTCTTCCTCCCCTCTCCCCGCCGGGGAGAGGGGCCGGGGGTGAGGGGTGAGACTCAGACCTGCAATGGTGATTGCAAATGGGTGATGGCTTCCCCTCACCCCTAACCCCTCTCCCCAGCGGGGAGAGGGGGACCAATCGGGAACATCCGCTATTATCGAATTCACCCCCTCAAATGCGAGAACCCATGACCCCCGACACCAACGAAGTTCTGTTCGAGGCCGTGTCGTTCGCCGCCCGGGCCCACCGGAATCAGGTGCGGAAGGACGGCCAGACGCCGTACTTCGCGCACACCGCCCGCGTCTGCCTCGTCGTCCGGCACGTCTTCGGCGTCGACGATGGGAAGGTGCTCGCGGCCGCGCTGCTGCACGACACGATCGAGGACACGCCGACGGACTACGACGACCTCGCCGAACGCTTCGGCAACGAAGTCGCGGGCTGGGTCGCGGTTCTGACGAAGGACATGCGTTCGCCGGAATCCGAACGGGAGGCGGCGTACTACCACGCGATCGCGTCCGCGCCGTGGCAGGTCGTCGTGTGCAAGCTCGCCGACATCTACGACAACCTGACGGACAGTCGACAACTGGCGACGGCGGCCCGGCAAAAGACGCTGCGGCGGGTGTCCGGCTACCTGGACGCCATGAGCGCCCACCTCCCGCCGGAAGCCGCGACGGCGTTCGCCCTGACGGCCGCACGGTTGGCCGCCGTGCGCGACGAGACCGGAGTCTGACCGAGTCGAACAGTGTTATACACAAACGAATCCTTGCCTCCCCCCTTTTCCGGACCGTCGCGCCGGGCAATAATCTTGCATTCCCCGGAGGCCGCCGCATGAGTTCCGTCCGCACCCTGCTCACACTGACCGCACTTGTCGTCGGAGGGTCTGTCGCCGACGCCTGCCCGTTTTGCGCGTCCGGCGGGCAGACGCTCTCGGGCGAAGTCGCCTCCGCGGACTTCATCCTGCTCGGCACCGTCACGAACTCGAAGCGCGACCCCGAAGACTTTTCCAAGGGCACGACCGACATCGCGATCGAAACCGTCGTGAAGCCGAACGACTACCTCCGCGGCAAGAAGGTGCTCACGATCCCGCGGTTTCTGCAGGTTCGCGGCAAGGCGGACGACAACAAGTACCTCGTCTTCTGCTCGCTCTACAACCGCCCCGGCGACGTGCCCGCCTCCGCGGTCGCCTCCAGTGTGGTGTTCGCGAACCCCGAATTCGCCCAGGTGGATGCGTACCGCGGCGAGTCCGTGAAGCCCGATTCGCAACTCGCCCAGTACCTGAAAGGTGCCCTCGAAGTCCGCAACAAGGACGTCGCCGCCCGGCTGCGGTACTTTTTCGACTACCTCGATTCGCCCGAAATCGCGATCTCGTCCGACGCGATGATGGAGTTCGGCAACGCCGACTACAAGGACGTCCGCCCCCTCGCGGAAAAGCTGCCGGCCGAGAAGGTGCTCGGCTGGATGAAAGATCCGAACACGCCGCCGTCGCGGTTCGGGCTGTACGGGCTGTTGGTCGGCCACTGCGGCAAGAAGGAGGACGCCAAGGTCGTCCGCACGCTGCTGGACGATTCCAAGCTCTACAGCAGCGGCCTCGACGGGGTCATCGCCGGGTACGTGCTGCTCGACCCGAAGGCGGGCTGGGATTACATCCTGTCCGTCGTGTCCGACTCGAAGAAGGAGTTCCCGGTCCGGTACGCCGCGCTCAAGGTGCTGCGGTTCTTCTGGGAGTACCGGCCGGACGTGATTCCGAACGACAAGGTGCTCGACGCGATGAAGGCACTCGTAGCCCAGGCGGACATGGCGGACCTGCCGATGGAAGACCTCCGCAAGTGGGGCCGGTGGGAGCTGGCGGACTTCGTCTTGCAGTTCGCGGACAAACCGGACCATAACAAGTTGCCGATCGTCCGCCGGGCGATCCTGCGGTTCGCGCTGTCGGCCCCGCCCGAGAACAAGGCGGCGGCCGCCCACGTGGAAAAGGTCCGCAAGGAAGACCCGGAGCGGGTGAAGTTCGTCGAGCAGATGCTCAAGGACGAACAGTCCAAAGCGACGCCGCCTCAGACGGCCGGCTCGAGGTGCCCGACTATCCCTCCCCCCTCAAGGGGGAGGGAGAAAGCGAGATGCCGATGCGACGGATCGCGTTCCTTCTCGTCGGCATCCTCCTCACCTTCGACCGCCCCGCCGCCGCGTGTACGTTCTGCGCCGGCGGGCTCGGCTCCCGGCAAACCCTTCGCGAACAGTTCCTCGAAGCGAAATTCGTCGCCCTCGGCACGCTGAAGAACCCGAAGCCCGACCCCGACGGCGTCGGCGGCACGACCGAGTTTCACGTCACGCAGGCGTTGAAGACCGACCCCGCCGTCGCGAAGCCGATGCACGTCCTGCCGCGGTACATGCCGGTGATCGGCGACACGCCGCCGGACTACGTCCTCTTTTGCGGTATCGCCAACGGGAAGATCGACCCCCTCGGCGGCGTGCCCGGCTCGGCCGTCGTCGCGGACTACGTGCGCGAGGCGGCGAAACTCGACCCGAAGGACGCCCCCGCCCGGCTCGCGTACTTCTTCAAGCACCTCGATTCCGACAGCAAAACCGTCGCCGCGGATGCGTTTCACGAGTTCGGCAAGGCGGCGGACGCGGAGATCGTGAGGGCCAAGCCGCACCTCGACCCGGCGAAACTGCGGAAACTCATCGCCGACCCGAAGACGCCGGACGACCGCGTCGGCGTCTTCGCGATGATGCTCGGCCTCTGCGGCGGCAAGCCCGACGGCGAGTGGCTGGCGTCCGAACTGGCCGTCACTCCGATGCCGGAGCGGTACGCCGCGAACCTCGGCGGCGTCCTCGCGGGGCTGACGCTGCTCGACCCGAAGGCCGGCTGGCAACGCTTGGAAGCGGTGCTCGGTGACGGGAAGCGTCCGCCGCACGAGCGGCTCGCCGCGGTCGGGTCGGTGCGGTTCTTCCAGGGCACCCGACCCGAGTCGAAGCCGGACGTGTTGAAGTGCTACCGGGCCGTCATTTCCCAGGGCGAACTCGCCGACCTCGCGATCGACGACCTCCGCCGGTGGGAATGGTGGGACCTCACGGCCGACGTGCTGGCGGTCTACGCCTCGAAGAACGCCCCGCTGTTCCGACGCGGGGTCGTCCGGTACGCGCTGTGCTGCCCGACGGCCGAGGCGAAGGCGTTCGTCGCGGCCGTGCGGGAAAAGGAGCCCAAGCTCGTTGCGAGTGTCGAAGAGTCGCTCAAGCTCTTCGAGAAGCGGTAGCTCTCCCGAAGCCGGCGAGGAATCCCGATTCCGGACCCCTATCCCCGATAAGATACCCGCACCTTTCCGAGCCAGCGGGGGCCGACCATGCGGGTGACGTTCGTTCAGGGCGGCGGGGTCGGGTTCGACCAGCAGGCGGCGGTCGCGCGGGTTCTGGCGGCGGCCGGCGTCCCGGTCGAGTTCGACGTCCACCTGGCCGGTCGGGCGTCGCTCGATCAGGGGAAGGATGCCCTGCCCGCGAGCACGTTTGAAGCCGTTCGCGCGTCGGGACTCGCCCTGAAGACCAAGCTGCTACCGCCGCTCGGGCCGGGGAACCCGCCGAACTACAACGTCGACTTCCGCCGCCGGCTCGGGCTGTTCGCATCGGTGCGGCCGGTCCACAACCTCGCCGGGCTGCCGAGCCGGTTCGCCGGGGTGAACTTCCTGCTCGTCCGCGAGATCACCGAAGACCTCTATGCCACCACCGAGCACGAGATCGTCCCCGGCGTCGTGCAGAGCTTCAAGATCGTCACCGAGGTCGCGTGCCTGCGGTTCTTCCGGTTCACGTTCGAACTGGCCCGGAAGCACGGCAAAAAGTCGGTCCACTGCATCCACAAGGCGAACATCCTCAAGATGGCCGACGGCCTGTTCCTCGACTGCTTCCGCCGGGTGGCGAAGGACTTTCCGGAGATCGCGGCCAAAGAAATGATCGTCGACAACACCTGCATGCAGCTCGTCAGCCGGCCGCACCAGTTCGAGGTGATGGCGAGCGGCAACCTGTACGGCGACCTGCTCTCCGACCTCGGGGCGGGCCTCGTCGGCGGGATCACGACGACGAGCGCGATCAACCACGGCGACGGGGTGAAGGTGTACGAGGCCGTCTACGGGGCCGGGTACGAGCGCGTCCCGCCGGGGACGGGCAACCCGATCCCGCTGATTCTGCCTGCCGTCGAACTGTTGCGCGACACGGGACACGCCGACGCCGCGGATCGCATTGTGAAGGCGGTCGAGGCGGTGCTCGCGGAGGGAAGGGTTCGCCCGATCGACCTCGGCGGCACGGCGGGGAGCGTGGAACTGGCCGAGGCGATTGCGGCGAAGATCGGGTGATCGCGGGCCAACGTCCGACCCCCGTCTGTGTTTCACTTCGTAACGCCCG
Source organism: uncultured Alcaligenaceae bacterium (assembly GCA_964444365.1). Taxonomy (GTDB): domain Bacteria; phylum Planctomycetota; class Planctomycetia; order Gemmatales; family Gemmataceae; genus CAYUHJ01. Next base: position 42,530 of record CAYUHJ010000011.1, read on the forward strand.
GCCCGTCCGCGTTCGACCGCGTCCGAACGGGAAGGTATAATTCCAAATGGGCGTTCGCGCCCGGCGAAGAGCCCGTACCGCGAGATCCTGTGCCCGCCAATCCGGAGCCGGTCTGATGGCCACCGCCGTTGCTGAGAAACCCTCCGGCTCCAGCCCATTCGAGACGCAGGTCGAGTCCGAACTCGGCCGGGCGGCGAACCGCGTGCGGCTCAACGACGCCCTGACCGGGGCGGCGGCGCTCGCCGTCCTGGGGCTCGGGTTCGCGGTCGTCGGCATCCTTCTCGACCGCTGGCTCGACATCCCCGAGTGGGTCCGGCAACTGCAACTGGCCGGGTTCCTCGCGGTCGCCGGGTGGCTGGGCTATGCCCTGGTGGTGCGGCCGTACCGGCAGACGGTGAACCCGCGGTACGTCGCCCGGCAGGTGGAAGAAACCATCCCGGACGCGAAGAACGCCCTCATCAACTGGGTCGATCTGAAGGACCGCGACCTGGCGACGCCGATCCGCACGTCGGTGTCGGCCCGGGCCGCGAACGGCCTCGCCGAGGCGGACGTCGGCACCGCCGTCGACTCCAAGCGGCTGATCTGGCTGGCGGGGCTGGCCGGTGTCTGCGTCGCGGCGCTGGCGGTGCTGTTCGTCGTCTGCAAGCCGGCGCAGTTCTTCTCGCTGCTGGGTCGAACGTTCACCCCGTTCACGGCCGCCCCGATCGCGAATCGCACGCAACTGACGCTGACCGAACCCGCGAACGGCGACGTGACCGTCACGACCGGCGAACCCGTCACGGTCGCCGTCACCGTGGACGGCAGCGTGCCGAACGCCGACTCCCCCGACCGCGTTCGCCTGCAGTTCCGGCACAACCCGTCCGGCGAGTACGACGAAATTCCGCTCGAAGCCGGGCAGTCGAACCGCGAGTGGTCGGTGCGCATCCCGCCGCACGTGCTGCAAAACGGCGTCTGGTACCGGGTCGCCGGCGGGGACGCGGTCACCCCGGAACACCGGGTCACGGTCCGCTCCCGGCCCATGTTTAAGGCGTTCCAAACGGAGTACGTCTACCCTGCGTACACCCGCATCCCCCCGGAAAAGGGGGAGGAACCCCGAGTCGAAGCCCTCCGCGGCGTGCAGGTGACGCTGACCGCCCAGACGAACCGCACCGACCTGAAGGCCGGCCGGATGATGATTGACGGCCAGCCGTCGATCGCCGGCGACGTGGTCGGCCCGAACCGCGACGCGCTCAGGTTCAAGCTCACCTTGAAGGACAGCGGCGCGTACCGCCTCAGCTTCGTGACCGCCGCCGGGGAGACATCAGACCCGACCCCGGCGTACCCGATCAAGGTCATCGCCGACGAGGCCCCGCTGGTGACGATCACCATCCCGGACAAGCCCGACGTCACGCTGCCGGCCAACGGCCTGCTCACCGTCGAAGGGAACGTCTCGGACGATTACGGCGTCGCCCAGGTCCGGCTGATGATGCAGGTCGCCGGGGCGAAGGCGGTCCCGCTCCAGTCGAAGCTGTACCTCGGGATGGAGTCGCTGCTGCGCAAGACGGACGGCACCTTCCCCCGCAACCTCGGCGGCGGCAACCCGGACGAGCCCGGCTACAAGGAGTCCGTCCGGCTCGAAGACCTCAAGACGGAGGCGGGCGCACCGGCCCTTCTGAAAGAGGGCACGGAACTCGAATTCTGGCTCGAAGCGACGGACAACTGCGAGCCGAAGCCGAACGTCGGCCGGTCCGCGCTGCCCCGGAAGAAGGTGCGGTTGACGGCCCCGGAGGTCGCCAAGCCGGCCGACGACGCGAAGACGAAGGCCCACCAGGAGGCCCTCAAGAACAAGCTCGACCGCGAGAACCGCAACCCCGGCGGTGCGAAGCCGGACGTGCCGCCGACAGTCCCGGACAAGCAACCGGAAACGCCGAAGGGGACCGACCCCGCGGCCGACGACCTGCAAAAGAAGGCCCAGGAACTTCAGGACGAGATCAACAAGCAGAAGAACCAGCCCGGCGAGGCCAAGCCCGGGGACAACGCGGCGACCAAGCCCGAGGAGAAGCCGGCGGAAGGGAAGAACGGCAAGCCGGACCCCGCGAACGGCGGAGCGGCCGAGTCGAAGACCGGCGAAGACCCGAACGCGAAGCCGGACCCGAACGACCCGATGAACGGCGGGGGCGCGTCCGCATCCAAATCAGAAGGCAAGGTCGAACCGCCGCCGGCCCCGGCGGAATCGAAGTCGGAACCGAAGCCCGACCCGAGCAAGCCCGAGTCAGGCTCTCAGGGCGAGTCGAAGAACGCGCCGAAGGACGGCAACGACTCCGGCCTGGAAAAGCCCGGTCAACAGGGCGGGGACTCCGCGAAGCCCGACCAACAGGGCGGCGACTCGAAGCCGAACGACCCGAAGGGGGGCAACGATTCCCAGGCCGGGAAACAGCCCGGTGCCGGCAAGCCCCAGACGAAGCCCGATCGCGGCGAAGGGAACGAAACGCCCCAATCGCAACCCGGTGAAAACACCCCTCCGGAAGAACGACCCGGAGACACGAAGGGCCAAAAGCCGACGCCGAACGGAGCAGGCAAGGCCCCGCCGAAGGAGAAGCCGGACGCCGAGTCCAAGGCGGGTCCGGGCGAGAAGAACGCGGACCAGTCCGAGACCAAGCCCGAAGGTTCGCAGGCGAACTCCGGCGGTCAGGCCGACCCGAAGGAAAAGCCGACCGGTGGGAAGTCCGGGTCCGGCAAGCCGGACTCGAAGGAGATCGAAAAGGCCGTCAACGACCTGAACTCCCCCGACCCGCAGAAGCGCGAACAGGCCGAGAAAACGCTCGAACAAGCCGGCGGAAAGGACGCCGTCGACCGCGGCAAGCAGGCCGCCAACGACATGAAATCCCCGGACCAGCTCTCCCGCGAACAGGGCGAACGCGACAAGGGGGAACTGTCCCGCGAACTCGGCCGTGACGGCCAGCCGGAGCCGGACAAGGGGGACGTCGACCGCCTGACGCGGAACGCGAACGACCTCGCGTCCGAGGACCAGAAGACCCGCGAACGGGCCGAGAAGGAGTTCGAGGACAAGCTGAGCAAGAAGAACCAACAAGAGATGAAACAGGCCGCGAACGACGCGAAGTCGAACGACCCGAACAAGGCGAAGGCCGGCAAGGAGAAGGTCGACGAACTCGCCAAAAAGGCCGCCGCCAACGACACGGCCCAGAAGAACGCGAAGCAGAACGGCGACCTCGCGAAGAAGGCCGAGGATCTCGCGTCCGGCGACAAGGGCAAGCAGGACGCCGCCCAGAAGGAGTTCGAGGACAAACTCAGCAAGAAGGATCAGAACGACCTCAAGCAAGCCGCCCAGGATTTGAAGTCCGGCGACAAGGCGAAGGAACAGGCCGCGAAAGACAAGATCGACGAACTCAGCAAGAAGGCCGGCGACGCCGCCCGCGCCCGGGAGGAGAAGACCAAGGCCGACGCGAAGGACCTCGCCAAGAAGGCCGGCGACCTCGCGTCCCCGGACAAGGCCAAGCAAGAGGCGGCCGAAAAGGACTTCGCAAAGAACCTGGACAAAGCGGACCGGGACGCCCTGAAGCAAGCCGCCAAGGACGCCCAGTCCGGCGATCCGGCCAAGGAGAAGGCCGCGAAGGAGAAGATCGACGAACTCAGCAAGAAAGCCGCGAAGAACGCCGCCGACAAGGACAAGGCCGACCTCGCCAAGCAGGCCGACGACCTCGGCAAGAAAGCGGAAGACCTCGCGTCCGGTGACAAGGCCAAGCGGGACGCCGCCGAGAAAGACTTCGCCGGCAAGCTCGACGACAAGGACAAGACCGACCTCAAGCAAGCGGCCGAGGATCTGAAGTCCAACGACCCGAACAAGCAAAAGGCTGCGAAGGAAAAGATCGACGACCTTTCCAAGAAGGCGGCCGAGAACGCCAAGGCCGAGCGCGACGCGAAGGAACTCGCCGAGAAGGCGGCCGACCTCGCGTCGAAGGACGAGGCCAAGCGGAAGGCCGCCGAAAAGGAGTTCGACGAAAAGCTCGGGCAGGACAAGCGGAAGGAACTGCAAAAGCAGATGGAGAAGCTCGCGTCCGGCGACCCGAAGAAGCAAGAGGAAGCGCTGAAAGACCTGGCCGACATGGCCAAGGGCAAGGTTCCGGACCGGGACGGCGAAGGCGACGACCCGAAGAACCAGTGGAAGCCCGGCAGCGGCAGCTTCAAGGGCCCGGACGGCAAGCCGTGGGAAGACAACCCGAAGAACCGCCTGAAGGCCGGTCAGATGCAACTCGCGGAGTTCGAGAAGAACAAGTACAACAAGGAGCTTCAGGACAGGCTGGGCATGTCCGAGGAGGACTACGCCAAGTTCCTCGACGGCTACCGCGAACGGGTCGCCCGGCTCAAGGACGAAGTCGAGAACCCCGCGAAAGACCCGGTCGCCGGCAACTACTCCCCCCTCCGGGTGACCGAAGGCACGGGCGGCACCAAGTTGGAGAACCGGTCGGATGGGACGACCGTCAACGTCGGGGCCGGTTCGGCGGTGGCGGCACCGCCGGGGTACACCGACGCTCAGAAGCGCTTCGCGGAAGAGGCCGCCAAACTGCGGCGCGGCGGGAAGTGAGTGAAAACGAAAGCCCACGCTTCGCGTGGGCTTTCGTTTTCCTTCGTCAGTTGTTTCCCTTGAAGCGGAACGTCCAGTCGCCGAACTCGTCCTTGAAGAACACATAAGTCTGGTTCTTCGACTCCGTCTTGGTCGTGCCGTCGGTGTACGTCTTCAGGATTTCGACCTCGACCTTCACGGGGTAGACGGTCGTGTCGGAGTTCGCGGGCACGCCGTCCGTGCGGTACTCCCCTTTGCGGGGCTGGCCGTACTTCAGCGTCTTGTAGGTGTACGTGTGCTTGGTCCCGCCCTGCATCGGCGGACCCCACATGGTCTTTTCCAACTGCGCCTTCACGTCCTTATCCGGCGGCGCGTCCTTGGGCCGGTCCCCGGCGGTCGGCTTCGGGTCGGCACTCGGCTCCGGGACGGGTGGCTTGACGGCCGCCGGGGCTTCACCCGGCGGGACGGCGGGTTTCTCCTCGGCGGCGAGCACGGCCCCGCTCCCTTCCACGTCGAACCCCTTCGGCCAGCGGGTGTCGCGGTCGTACTTCGCGCCCTGGAACTTGGCCGTCGCACCCGCGTAGTCGACCGCCCCGAGCAGGTTCGCGCCGCGCAAGTCCGCCCCGCGGAAGTCCGCGCGGGTGACGTCCTTCAGGCCCCGGAGCTTCTGCAGGTTCGCCCCGCGGAGGCTCGCCCGCTGCAGCGACGTTTCGCTCAGGTCTTGACCCGAGAGATTCGCCCCGCTCAGGTTGGCCTCCTGAAGGCTCGCACGGGCGAGCGTCGCGTCGGTCAGGTTCGCGCCGGAGAGATCGGCCCCGTCCAGCGACGCACTCGTCAGGTCGGCCCCCTTGAGGTTCGCACCCTTGAGGCGGCCGTCCTTCAGGTTCGCGAGGAACAGCTTCGCGTCTTCGAGGTCGGCGCGTTCGAGGTTCTCGGTCCGAAGGTCTCGCTTCGCGAGATCTTTTCCGGCCCACTGCTTGCCGGGTTCGTCGGCGAATCCAGGGGGCGCAAGCGCCAGGAGGGCCGTCAGAACGGCCGCAGTCGGGAACCGAGACATGGGCGTGCCTCATCGAGAATGGTCGGGGGGCGAAGGAAACGCGGTTCGAGTGTCCGCTCCGCCCGAGCCCGTGTCAAGGTTTTCGCAGCAGGATCGCGTGCTCCGCGCGGGGGCGAGTCCGGAAGGCGGCCTGGCTCGGGCTGTGGAAGTGGGGGCGGTCCTGGGAGGCGCACGCGGCCGGCGTCAGCCCGACGGCCCGGCCGACGTCGGCGACGATGTCGTCGGCCCGGAGGGCGACCGGGCCGACCGCGGAATCGGCCATCACCAGCGCGACCGCACCGCCGGGGGAAAGCACCTTTGCGGCGGTGCGGAGGAACCGCTCCAGTTCCGCGGCCCACGCCTTCGGGGCCTGGGCCGGGGGGATGCGGCGGTACGCGGACCGTGCCCCGAGTTCGCCGCGGGCGAGCCCTTCCGGGTCGAGGCCCAGCCACCGCAGCCGCAGGGCGTGGTGCTCGACGTAGTCGTAGGTGGCGGCGTACGGCGGCGACGTGACGATCGCGTCGATCCGCCCCGGCGGCAGGCCCTTCAAGACGGTGGCGTCGTCGAGCCCGACGAACGCCTTCGGCGGGGTCGGCGGCAGCAGCCGGGAGAACTCGCCGAGCCGCCGGGCGAGGTCTTCCGCCCGTTGGAGGAACAGCTTGCCCGCGAACCCGGCCGCGGTCCGCCGGCGGGTGACCGCGCTGGAGGTGTCCGCCCGCTTCCCGGAGAGCTTGACCAGCACCGAAGACAGCACCAGCGACAGGTCGTACCGCAGCGGGTCGTCGCCGAGGGATTCCAGATGCGCCCGGAGGGAGTCGAGTTCGAGCAGGACGTGCGGCTCGAAGAGTTGCACGTCCTCGGGCGGGAAGCGGCGGGTCGCGCCGGCCTTCGCCTTCCGGCGGTCCGCGGCGAAGTCGACGGCCCCGCGGGCGAGTTCGACGAGCCGGTCGACGTCTGCTTCCGTACGGGGGCGGGTCTTGCACCGGGTCAGCCGGACGGCGAGCGGGTTGAGGTCCGTGCCGAGCGGGTGCCGGCCGAGAATCATCGCTTCGATCAGGACGGTGCCGGACCCGCAGAACGGGTCGAGCACCCGGCCGCCCGGCGGGACGAACGCCTCGACGAGCCGGTACGCGGTGCCGGGGTGCAGGCGGGCCGGGTAGGTGTGGAAGCCGTGGACGTGGGCGCGGACGCCGTCCTCGTCGTCGCCGTCGGACGGCGGGACGTCGAGGGCGTGGGCGAGGTTGCGGGCGTCGGCCGGGTCGCCGGCGGTGCGGCTCGTCCCGCCGACGTGCGCGAGGGCCCGGCGGTCGCGGGTGGGGTCGTTCATAAGGGTCGTTGTACGCTTGCGAACACCGGGTGGAGCGGACGTCCGTCACCCCCGGTTCCGCTCGGCCTTCACCGGGCGGCCGTTGTTGACCTTCTCGAAGACGAGCCCGACGAACTGTTCCAGCAGGTCGATGTACTCGGTCCCGGCGATGAGCCGGACCTGGCAGAGCAGTTGCCGGCGGCGTTCGATGAGTTCGACGAAGTGCTCGACGCCGAGCCGCTCCATCGGCCCGCCGGCGGCTTGCAGTTCGAGCAGTTCGTGGATTTCGTCGGACCGCAGTTCGGCGGCGCGGGACTGGTTGCGCTGCAGCCAGTTCGTGAACTCGGGGAGGGTGGCCCGGTCGTAGAGGAGCTTCATCGCCTCTTCGTCGGCCGGCGGCTTGCCGTGCATCCGGGGCAGGAGGCGTTCGAGCGGCAGGTTGCGGAGTTCGCTGACGGTCAGCCCGAGGGCGTCGGCGCACTGGCTGACGGTGGCGTTCCGCAGCCGGCGGGCGGGGCCGCCCAGGAGGATTTGTCGGACGGTGTGGCGGTTGAGCCGGGCGATCCGTGCGAATTCTTCCTGGTTCCAGCCTTTTTCTTCGACGAGCCGCGCGATCTTGAAGGCCAGATCGGCGGCCGAGGTCGTCGCCGTGCTCATCGTTCCCTCGTCTTGTCCCGCTCCCCCGGTCGTCCCCCAGAGTTAGCCTAACCGAAAGGGGGCCGTCGCGTCAGCGGTCGGTCGACAGTTCCGGAGGGAAGTTGGCGGGGAGGTGTCCGAAAAAACGGCGATGGCCGTCCGACACGACGGTCGGGCGGCCACGCAGCGTTCGGAATCGGCGGAAGGGATGACTTCTGCGATCAGAACGGGTTGGCGGGGACGGCCAGGGCCGGCACGTGGGAGTTGCCGACCGGGGTGACGACGATCGGCGGGACGCTGAGTTGCGTCGTCTTCGGGGTCGTTTCCGGCTTCGGCATGGTCTTCGGGGCGTCGCCGGCCGGGGCCGGGACCGGAGCGCCCGGGAGGGCACAGCCGCCGGCCGAGCCGCAACCCGTCGAGCAGGTCGGGGCGCACTCGTCGTGGCACTTGTGCTTGGCGAACTTCGCCTTCAGCTTGTCCAGCAGGCTGACCTTGCCGCACGGGTCGCACACCGGGGCACAAACCGGGGCCGGGGCGCAACACACCGGCTTCGGACACGGGTCACACCCGCAGTCCTTCTTGGCGAACTTCGCCTTGAGCTTGTCCAGCAGGCCGACCTTGCCGCCGCACGGGTCGCAGACCGGACCGCACGACGCGCCGCACGAGCCGCAACCCGCGGCGATCGGAGCGGCGGCGACGGGGGCCGCGGCGATGGGGGCGGCGTCCGCGCCGGCCATCCAGACGGACGTCAACAGGATCATCGATGCGTTCACGGTGTGCAACCTCCAGGAAGTAGGGTACGCGGGATCCGTGGCAAATGCCGAGGCGCGGAACGCCCTTCGGCCGGCCGACTTCGCTTCGGAACCTTCCTTCACCCTCGCCGCCGGGGATCCCACGGAAGCGGCCGGGACCGAAGTCTCACCTGTCTGATCGGCCGCCGCGGGGACGCACCTGACGGAGTTGATCGAAAAGAATCGCGGCGTGCTCAAAGAACAGGCACGTGGCGACGGATTCGCCGCAACGACCGACCGCGGGAGCTCGTCCGCGTGCGAAGGCTGGCGACTCCGCGGCAAGACGTCGCGTCGGGGGAACCCGACCGGCGGCGGGAGTTGATCGGGTCAGATTGACCTTGCCGCCCGCCCGCGGGTCGGCTTCCCTCCCCCTGGGAGGGGGGAGGGTGAGGGTGGGGGTTGCTCCAGAGGTGAACCTCTCACCCCCACCCCAACCCTCCCCCCTCAAGGGGGAGGGAGACGGAGCAGACCTGACCGGATTCGGTAGAATGCCGGAACGATTACCCTCAACACACCTGTTCGCCCGGAGGTCCGGTGGCCCGCGCCGCGAAAGTCTGGCACCTCGCCCCGCACGACCCGGCGGCCGCCCGCTCGCTCGGCGAGGCCGCACGGGTGTCGCCCGTCGTGGGGCAACTGCTGCTCAACCGCGGCGTGTCCGAGCCGGCGACCGCCCGGGTGTTCCTCGACTGCCCGCTGACCGCCCTGCACGCGCCGCAGAACGTGCCCGGCGTCCCCGAAGCCGCCGAGCGAATCCTGCGGGCCGTCGCCGAGGGCCGCAAAATCTGCGTGTACGGCGACTACGACGCGGACGGCATCACCGGCACCGCGATCCTGCTCGGCCTCCTCCGCATCCTCCGCGCGGACTGCGAGTACTACGTCCCGAACCGCCTCGAAGAGGGCTACGGCGTCAACGCGAACGCCCTGAGGGAGATCGCCGACAACGGCGTGTCGCTCGTCATCACCGTCGATTGCGGCATCGCCAGCGTCGCGGAAGCGGCCGTCGCGGCGGAACTCGGGCTGGAACTGATCGTCACCGATCACCACGAAATGGCGGCCACGCTGCCGGCCGCGAAGGTGCTCGTCCACCCGCGGCTGCCGGGGTCGGCGTACCCGTTCGCGGGGCTGTCCGGGGCGGGCGTCGCGTTCAAGCTGGCGTGGGCCATCGCGGTGCGGGTCAGCTGCGGGGACAAGGTCACGCCGCAGTTCCGCGAATTCTTACTCGAAGCGACCGGGCTCGCGGCGCTCGGGCTGGTCGCGGACGTGGTGCCACTGCGAGACGAAAACCGCGTGCTCGTTCGCCGCGGGCTCGACCGCATGACCGCCAAGCCGAGCGTCGGGATTCACGCCCTGATGGAGGCCGCGAAACTGAGCGGGGTGAAGTCCGAAGACGTGGCGTTCCGTCTGGCCCCGAGGATCAACGCCGCCGGGCGGCTGGGCTGTGCCCGGATGGTGGTGGAACTGCTCACGACGACCAACGCGAAGCTGGCGAAGGAACACGCCGACTACCTGGAAGCCCAGAACGCCCAGCGGCAGGCGGTCGAACGGAAGATCTCGCACCAGGCCCGCGAGATGGTCGAGGCGAACGGGTTCGAGACCGCGGCCGCAATTGTCCTGGGTTCGACGGAGTGGCACGCGGGCGTCGTCGGGATCGTCGCCGGCCGACTGGCGGAGCAGTACGCCCGGCCGGTGCTGGTCGCCGCGTTGAAGGAGAACGACGAGGTTTCGACGGGCTCGGGCCGGTCGATTCCGGGGTTCGCGCTGCACGAGGCCCTGCGGGCCTGCGACGGCGAACTGCTCGGGCACGGGGGCCACGCCGCCGCCGCGGGGTTCAAGGTCAAGCCGTCGCGGCTCGAAGCGTTGCGGGCGAAGTTCGCCGAGTACGCCGCGAGCCAGTTTCCGGACGGATTACCCGCGCCGCGCTTGCGGCTCGACGCCGAGGTGCCGATCGCGTCGCTGACGTTTGGGCTATTGAAGGACATCGACAAGCTCGAACCCTACGGGGCGGACAACCCCCGGCCGAGGTTCCTCGCCTCCGGGCTGACGATCGAGGGCACCCCCCGGCGGATCGGCACCGGCGAGCGGCACCTGTCCTTCCGCGTGAAACAGGGGGGCAACACCATCCGCGCCGTCGCCTTCGGCATGGGCGACCGGCTCGACGAGTTGATGTCCGACGGCGGGAAGTGTTGCCTCGCGTTCACCCCGAAGGTGAACGAGTGGAACGGCTCCCGCAGCGTCGAGATCGAGGTGGTCGACTTCCAGCCGGGGTCGGACGCAAAACTCGGTTAGATCACCAGCCCGTGCGGGAGCACCGCGCTGCGGGGGACGCACACGATCCCGTCGCGGATGTGGTAGAGGCCGGACTGCTCGTCGTACTCCTGGTGGCCGGCGGTGTTCAGGATCTTGACGCCGTTGCCGATCTTGCAGTCCTTGTCCAGGATCGCGTCGCGGATCTCGCAGTCGTTGCCGACGTTCATGTACGGACGGCCGGACGAGGCCAGCGCCGCCGTCTCCGCGGCGGTGTCGAAGTGGTCCGAGCCGAGGATCAGCGTGTCCGACAGCTTGCAGTTGTTCCCCACCCAGCTGCGGACGCCGAGCAGGCAGTGGTCGATGACCGTGCCCGTCCCGATCCGGCAGCCGTCCGCGATCACGGTGCGGTTCACGGTCGCCCCGGTGAACTGGCTCGCCGGCAGGTTCCGCATCCGGGTGTAGATGACGCCTTCGGGCTGGAAGAAGTCGAACGGCGGGTTCGGCTCCGTCAGGGCCAGGCTCGCGTCGTGGTAGCTCTTGATCGTGCCCAGGTCTTCCCAGTAGCCGTCGAACAGGTGGGCATGAATCTTCTTCGTGGCGACGTTCCGGGGGAACACCTCCTTGCCGAAGTCCGTCGCCAGCGGCTTCGCGTTCAGCAGTTCAAAGAGCACGTCCGTGTTGAACAGGTAGATCCCCATGTTCGCGAGGTAGTGCCGGCCGTTGCAGGGGATGCCCTGCTCCTCGATCCATTCCGCCTTCGTGAAGTACGGGTCGCGCTCGGCGGCGGTCTTGGGCTTCTCGATGAACGACGACACCCGGCCGCTGTCGTCGATCCGCATGAGGCCGAAGCCGGGGGTGTCCTTCTCCGGGACCGGGATCGCGGCGATGGTCACGTCCGCACCCGAGTCGCGGTGCGTCTTGATGAGGGCCTGGTAGTCCATCCGGTAGAGCTGGTCGCCGGACAGGATCAGCGTCTCTTCGGCCCCTTCATTCTTGATGTAGAGCGAGTTCTGCCGGACGGCGTCGGCGGTGCCCTGGTACCAGTCGGACGCCTCGTACGTCTGCATCGCCGCGAGGATCTCGACGAACCCGCGGTTGAACATGTCGAACTTGTACGTGTTCGCGATGTGCCGGTGCAGGCTCACGCTGAGGAACTGCGTGAGGACGTAGATCTTCGTGAGGCCGCTGTTGATGCAGTTCGAGATGGGGATGTCGATGAGCCGGTACTTGCCGGCGACCGGGACGGCGGGCTTGGCCCGGAGCTTCGTCAGCGGGTAGAGGCGAGTGCCGCGACCGCCGCCGAGAATGAGGGAGAGGACCTGGCGTGGCTTCGACATGAGGGAAGAGCCTCGGTTGAGCGTTGCGCGGCTTCCGCGGGGGCTGATGCGTGTTATCCCAACCGGACGGCGGCGGGGCAACGGCGGGCGGCGGGATTTTCTCCGGGTCGGACGCCGCGGGTCCGGTCGGATCGGTTTTGCTCCCTCCCCCGGACCGGACGCGGGCGTACAACCCACTCCTGACGACCGTCCCCGAACGCCCGAGGTGCCGATGACCGCCTCCCCCGGTCCGGACGACGCCCGCCCGAGCCCGTGGCGGTGGTGGGTGTGCGGGCTGCTGTTCCTGGCGACCACGCTGAACTACATGGACCGCGTGGCGCTGAACCAGCTCGCGCTGCGGATTCAACTCGCGTTCGGGCTCGACAACCGGGATTACAGCCGGCTCGAAACCGGGTTCGTCCTCGCGTTCGGCGTCGGCACGCTGTTCTTCGGCTGGCTCGTCGACCGGGTGTCCGTCCGGTGGGTGTACCCGCTCGCGGTGTTCGGGTGGTCGGCGGCGGGGTTCCTGACCGGGTTCGCACCGGGGTACTGGACGCTGTTCGCGTGCCGGATCGGGCTCGGGCTCTGCGAGGCGGGCAACTGGCCGTGCGGCATCCGGACGACCCGGCAGGTGATGGCCCCGGCGGAACGCTCGCTGGGGAACTCGCTGTTCCAGAGCGGCACCGCGATCGGGGCGGTCGTCACGCCGTTCATCGTGCTCGCCTGCGTGACGTGGGCCGACCCCGGCGAAGCCGAGCGGAACGCACACCTCGCCGTCGGGGGCGGCGTGGCCGTCAGTGCGACGGGAGTCCCGCCGGACGCCTGGCAGGTCCCCTTCCGCGCCATCGGGTTCATCGGCATCGTCTGGGTCGCGCTGTGGGTCGTGACCGTGCCGAACTCGATGTTGCGGCACACCCCCGCTTCCGCTTCCCAAACCGCGACGCCGTTCACCGCCGTCTTCCGCGACCGCCGGTTCTGGGTGCTGGTCGTCGTCATCTGCGGGGTGAACACGTGGTGGCACACCTACCGCGTCTGGCTGCCGCTGTTCCTGCAGAAGCAGCGCGGCTTCACGGAAGCGGAGATGAGCTACTTCACGATGGGCTACTACCTCTTCGCGGACGTCGGCTCGTGGGTCATCGGGTTCGCGACGCTGTGGCTGACGTGGCGGGGGTTCACGAACCACCGGGCGCGGGTGCGGGCGTTCGCGGCCTGCACGGCCCTCGTCCCGCTGTCGTTCGCCGTGCCGTGGCTGGACGGGTGGGGGATGTCGGTGGCGCTCTACGCGATCGGGTTCGGGGCGCTCGGCCTGTTCCCGACGTACTTCGCGCTGAGCCAGGAGCTGTCCGCGGCCCACCAGGGGAAGGTGACGGGGACGCTGGGGTTCCTCAACTCGCTCTGGATGGGCGGCGTCTACGCGGTCCAGGGGTGGGCGATCGACGCGACGGGCAAGGACTATCAGCCGGTCCTCGCCCTCGCGGGGTTGCCGGCGGTGGTGGCGTTCGCGGTCCTGCTGGCGTGGTGGCGGGAGCCCGAGGGCCCCGCCACCACGCCGGCGGGCGTCACTCCTTCGGCGGGGTGAAGTCCGCGATGTACAGCTGCGTCGGCGAGCGGCCGTCGCGGCTGCTCGTCCACATCACCTTGGTGTAGTCCGGGCTGAACACCGGCAGCACGTCCTGGCCGGGGGCGAACGTCAGGCGCGTCACTTTCTTCGTCTCGATGTTCATCCAGTACAGGTCGTAGTTCGGCCGGGCCTTCTCGTCCGAGTGGTCCGCGGCCGTGTAGATGATGTGCTTGCCGTCCTTGTACCAGTACGGAGCCCAGTACACCCATTTATCGTCTTCCGTGAGAGCCTTCTCGCCGGTCCCGTCCGCGTTCACCACGTACAACTGGAGGCGGTCTTTCTCCTTGCGGTCCGAGCGGAAGATCACCTTCGTGCCGTCCGGCGAGAGGAACGGGCCGCCGTTGTAGCAGCCCTTCGCGGTCGTGAGTGGCTTCGCGTTCTTGCCGTCGGCGTCCATGATATACAATTGCACGTTGCCCGCGTTGCCGGCGCTATACACGATCTTGGTGCCGTCCGCGTTATAACTCCCCTCGGCGGTATACACCTTCGCGTCGGGTGTGAGGCACTTCAAGTCCGTGCCGTCCGGGGCGGCGGAATAAATCTTCATGTACGGGTCGAAGTCCCACGAATACCGCCGCCGCTTGCCGGCCTTGGCGTCCTCCTCGCGCTGCTTGACTTCCGCGTCCTGATGTGCCTTCGCGTCGGGGTCTTCGTGGCTGCTGGCGAAGATGACGCGGTCTTGCTTCGGGTGGAAGTACGCGCAGGTGGTCCGGCCCTTGCCGGGGCTGACGCGCCAGAACTTGCCGGTGTCCAGTTCCTGAATGAAGATCTGGTAGAACGGGTTGCCCGTCTCCTTTTCCTCGGCCTGGTAGATGATCCGCTTGCCGTCCGGGGCGAAGTACCCCTCCCCGGCACGGGCGAAGCCGGTCGTGACCTGCTTGATGTTCTTCAGGTACGCCGACTCCTGCTCTTTCCAGTCTCCGGCGGGGTCGGCCCCGGCCACGAGCGCGAGCGTGACGAGAAGCGGGTTCATCGGGGTCTCCGAGGTGAGTTGTGGCGGGCCGGTCGACAGGCTTATCATTCGCGGAACCGGAACCGAAAACCAGTGGGACCGCCGTGAACCCGCGAATCGTCTTCGCTCTGGTGGTGGCCGCGGCCCTGCCTGCCGCGTTCACCCTCGACCCGACCCCGGACGCGGACGTGTGGTGGCACCTGCGCACCGGTCAACTCGTGGCCGAGTCCGGCCCCCCCCGAACCGAGCCGTTTTCCCGACCCGGCCGGGAGACGTCGGTGCCGTGGGTCGCGTACTCCTGGCTCTTCGAGTGGGGGGTGTTTCAGTCCCACGCCGCCCTCGGGCTGCCCGGCGTGATGGCGTTCCGCGTCGTGCTCGGCACGCTCAGCGTCGCCGCCGCCGTCGGGTTTGCCGTCCGCAGGCTCGGTGCGACGCCCGCCGGGTCCGCCGCCGTCCTGCTCCTCGCCGTGACGCTGATGCCCATGATGAAGGAGCGGCCGTGGCACGTGACGATCGTGCTGACGACGCTGACGCTGGCGATCGTCTGCCGGCTGCGCGAAGCCCCGGACGCGCGGGCGGGGTGGCTGCCGCTCGTCTTTATTCTGTGGGCGAACCTGCACGTCCAGTTCGTGTTCGGCTGGCTGGTTCTCGGGCTCGCGTGCCTCTTTCCTGGCGTCGCGGGCCGGCGGTACTTGTTGCTCCTGTTGTCGGGGTGCGTCCTCGCCACGCTCGCAAACCCGTATCACGTCCGGCTGTGGGGCGTGATTTGGGAGTACGCCACGCAAACCGGGCCGCTGCGGACGGTGAACGAACTCGCACCGCCGGAATGGACCTCGGTCTGGCTGTGGGCCGCCCTGGCCCTCCTCGGATGGGCCGCCGTGCGAGCGATCGGTCGACGACCGGTCGACGGGTTCTCGCTGCTGCTGCTCGCGGCGGGGTTGTTGTTCACACTGCGGATGCGGCGCGACGGCTGGTTCGGGGCGGTGGCGGCCGTCGCGGTCCTGGGCGGAAGCGCGGGAGTGCCCCGGCTGTCGTCGGGACTCGTGGCCGGCATCGTCGCGGGCACGTTCCTGGTCGTCCGCCTCGTGAACCTGGCCGGGTTCGGCCCGCCCCCGGAGTTCGCCGCCGCGACCCGCCGCGAGTACCCGGTCGCCGCGGCGGAGTGGGTCCGCGAGTACCGCCCGCCGGGGCCGCTGTTCAACCCGTTCGACTGGGGCGGGTATTTCATCTGGGCATTACCCGAATATCCCGTTTCGATCGACGGCCGCACCAACGTCTACGGCAGCGACGCGGTGTCCCAATCGATGCGGACGTGGCTCGCCGAGCCCGGCTGGGACGCGGACCCGAATCTCACCACCGCCAACGTGGTGATCGCGTACCGCCACGGCCCGCTGACCGCCCGCCTGAGCGAACGCAACGACCGCTGGGCCATCGCCTTCCGCGACGAAACGGCGGTCGTGTTCGTGCGGAAACGGGAATAGCCGCACCTGCGGACATTGCGGATTCGTCCGACCTCGGTCATCCTCTGCTCACCCGAAAAGCACCGCCGACGGCGCAAGGAACGGCCCGCCGGCGCGAACATCCCCGAGGGCGACGTGTCCTTTCGGGCGACGGCTGACCTGACGAGGAGAACGAACGTGATGACGAAGAACCGATCGAACGGAACCGCCGTCCGCACTCCGGCCGACCGGTCCAAGGCCCCGCGGGTGGTCCTCGCCACGGCCGGGGCCCGAACCCCCGAGTGGGACCGCGTGTTCCGCCGGCTCGGGTGGGAGGTGGCGGCCGCGGACGGAGACGCCACGCGCCGGGTCGCCCACCGGCTGCGGGCCACCGCCGTCGTGCTGCCGGTCGAACCGGGCACGGAGTCCGGACTGCTGACGTGCGCGAAGCTGGTCCGCGAGCTGCCGATGTGCCGGGTCGTGCTCGTCGGCCCGGCGAACGAGGAGCTCGAACGGTTCGCGCTCTTCGCCGGGGCGGCCGCGTACGTCGTCGAGGGTGCCCCCGGCGACGACCTCGTCCGGGCGGTGACCGGCCAGAACGTGTGGGAGAACTGACCCCGGCCCCCCCAAACCCCCTCGGGGGACGGGGCCGGTCCGGCGGCCGCGGTCCAACGACCGCGGCCGCCCGCGTTTTCGCCCGCCGCTTTTCCCTTCTTGCCTTGACGCGGTCCCAGACTCGGCGAGAATCACATCACGGACTACGGAACCCCGCCCGACTTCGCAGCGTCCAAGGGGTGTCTGTCCTTTCTCGTCGGCCTACACTCAGGAGCCGTCGCCATGTCCCGGCGTTCCGTCCGGACGACCTTCGTCGTCGCCGTCGCTTGTGCCGCACTCGCCCACACCCCGACGTCCGCCCAGGCCCCGAAGGGCGGGGCGAGCGGGGAGTTCGAACTCCTCCAGGGGCTCCGCGAGGCCGGGATGCCGGACCTCGCGCTCGATTACATCGACGAAAAACTCGCCAAGAGCACGGACCCGGCCGTGAAGGCGGAACTGCCGCTGGAGCGAGCCCGGACCCAGCTGGAACTCGCGGAAATCGAAACCGAGGACGGCAAGCGGGACGCCCTCATGGGCCAGGCCCGGAAGGGGTTCACGGCGTTCATGGCGTCCGCCCCACCGGACCACCCCCGCCGGCCGGAGGCGGCCATTTCGCTCGGCCGGCTGACCTCCCTGAGCGCCCGCGGGGCCCTGGCCCGCGCCGCGAACGAGCCGGAGGAAGCCAAGTGGAAGGCGATGTCCGCCGCGACTCGGCCGGAGTTTGAAGGGGCGGTCAAGCAGTACAAGGCGGCCGTCACCGCGCTCACCGGGTTGATATCGAACGCCGGCACCCCGGCCCAGAAGGCCCAACTGGAACGGGCGAAGATGCAGGCGGAGCTCGAAACCGCGATCGCGCAGTACCAGATCTTCCGGACCTACGTCAAACCGGACCTGCGCAGCGGCGACATTCAGAAGCGCGGCGACGCCCTTCTGGAAGCCGTCAAGCAGTTCGAAACGATCTCGAAGGCGTACCCGAACACCGCCACCGCCGCCATCGCTCAGGCGTGGATCGGACAGTGTTACGTCCAGCTCGACGACCCCAAGAAGGCCGAGGCGGCTTGGACCGACGTGATGAAGTTGCAGAACGTCAGTGCGGGGGCCGGCAAGCGCATGGTTCGGTTCTTCCAGGCCCGGCAAGCGTTCGAGAAGGTTCTGACGAACTGGAACGACAAAGACCTCGGTGCCGCCTACGCCGCCATCGGCGGATGGCTGAACGACTTCGGCGGCGGCCGGCAGACGAACGAGCACTACGCCCTCCGCTTCTCCTACGGCACGCTCCGCCAGCAACAAGGGCTTCGCGCCTGCATCCCGGACAAGGACCCGCAGAAGCCGCCGAAGGTGACCGACGCCGCCCGCGACTACTTCCGCCAGGCCGAACGCGCCTTCGCCCGCGTCACGGAGAACGACAACGAGTACTCCGACCGCGCCGCCAAGAAGCGGACCGAGTGCATCCGGTTCATCGTCGGGGACGCGAACCAGAAGGTCGCGGACATCAAGACCTTCGACGAGGCCCTGATGACCGGGCTGGTTCAGTTCGACCGGTACATCCACGGCGAAAACGAGAAGGTCAAACGGGACTCCATCACCCGCGCGATCCAGCTGTTCGAGCACGCCCTGAAGTTGCCCCCGCCGGCGGGGTCGACGCCGGGCTCCGCGGAGCACGCGCGGGAAGTGCTCAACACGAAACTCCGGCTCGTGTTCGCCTACCTGATGAGCGGTAACCCGACCCTCGCCGCCGTCTACGGCGACAACCTCGCCCGCACCACCCGCGGGTCGAACGGGGCGAAGGCCGGGCTGTACGCCATCCAGGGCTACCTCGCCTCGATGGACAAGTACGTCAAGGCCAGCGGGCTGGCCGGGGCCGGCGGCGCGGACAAGGACCGCGTCCTGATGCTGGCCGCCTACCTCGACAAGGAGTTCCCCGCCGACCCGTCGACCGACTCCGCCCGGATCGTGCTCGGCCAGCTGTACAACCGCGACGGGAAGAACGCCGAAGCGTTCGACGTCCTCGCGCGGGTCAGTGCGAACTCGCCCAAGGTCAGCACGGCCCGGCTCATCCAGGGGCTCGCGGCGTTCGCCCTCCTCCGGGCGGCCGAGGGCGTCACCCCCGAGAAGAAAGGCCAGGTGTACGCCAAGATCACGGCGGACATCAACGCCGTGCCGGAACCGCTGGGCACCGCCTCCGCCGAGGACGCCGCCGTGTACGTCCGGCTGCGGCTCCTCCTCGCCCAGTTGCAACTCAGCAGCGGGGCGACCGGGTACGCCGCCGCCGAGCAGACGGCCACCGCCGCCACCGGCCTGCTCGACCCGAAGAAGTACCCGAACCTGTCCCCGGAAGAGCGGCTGGCCCTGCAGTTCTCCGCGTCCGAAACCCGCCTCCGCGGCCTCTACGGTCAGGCGGCCGCCGCCTACAAGGAGGGCAAGTACGCGGAGGTGATGGCGATGCTGAAGCCGGCCCTCGGCGAGATCGCCGGGGTGATCGGCGCGGAAGGCTCGTCGGTGAAGATGGTCGAAGCGTTGAAGGACCTGCCCGCCGACGCGAAGGAACTGGTCAAGCCGAACGCCCAGAAACTGGACGAGTTCCGCCGCGAGACGATCCTCGTGCTGGCACTCCAAACGGCGATCCGCATGGCGGACGTGGCCACGGCCGACGAACTCTACAAGATGCTGGAGCGGTTCGGCGGCAGTGCCGACGCCAGCGTCAACGCCCTGACGCAACTGGTCGGCGTGGTCAAGCCCCAGATCGAAACCCTCCGCCGGGAAAAGAAGCCCGAGGAGGCGAAGAAACTCGTCGACGGCGTGGCCAAGTTGCTCGACAACGTGGCCCGCGGCTCGAACCTGACCCCCAAGATCCGGGTGTTCCTCGGCCGGTCGCTGAAGGACATCGGCGCGTTCGACCAGGCCGCGTCGATCCTGGCACTCGTCCCGAAGCCGAACCCCGTCGCGGACCTGGACCTGCCCCGCGCCCAACTGGAGGCGCTCGACAACGATCGGCGGCTCGCGGTCATCTTCTACCGCGGGGCCCAGATCGAGTACGCCCGGGCGCTCCGCGCCACGAAGAAGTTCGCCGAGGCGGACAAGGTGCTGAAGGAGGCCCTCGGCATCGAACTGCCGAAGGCCAGCCCGGACGCCCCCGTCAAGCTGCAGCCCGGCACCGGCTGGGCCAAGGGGGCTCCGGACTTCGAGAAGGAGGCCGTCTACCTGCTCGAAGACAAGGCCGAAACCCTGACCGGGGCCGAGGCCGCGAAGACCTGGAAGGAAGCCCTCGACGGGTGGTCCAAGTTCGCGAACAAGTACCGGCCGATGCTCGCGTCCCTCGGCGGCGGCAAGGCCGGGCCGAAGGAGGCGCTGCTCGCCCTGGTCAAGATCAAGCAACCGCTCCCGCCGCACGAACTCTTGCCGAAGGACCCGACCAAGATCACCGCGGAGATCATCAAGGAGGGCAAGGCCCCCTGGGTCGTCGCCATGCTCCAAGAGAAGGTGAACGTCCTCGACGAAGAGGGGAATTCCAAGGAGGTCAAGAACCCCTACTGGAACGAACTCCAGGCGGTCATCAACCGGCTCGAAAGTCAGGTCAAGCCGCTGTACTTCGACGCCTTCTACGAGTCGACCCGGTGCCTGGCGCGGGCGAACAGTTCGCTGCTGAAGTCGAACCCGGCCAAGCTGACCGAGCAGTTCGGCAAGATCGCGAACACCATGAAGGACCTGGAGACGAAGAACCCCGAACTGTCCCCCGAGGTCCGGGCGAAGTTCGCCGACCTGATCGACGACTACCCCGCGTTGAAGAAGGCCTATGTCGACCTTCAGGGCAAGATGTTCCTCGAAACCCCGCCCCAACCCGCCCCGATGGCCGGCGGGGGGAACTGACGTGAACCGGGTTGCCTTCGTCATCGTGCTGGGATGGGTTTCGCTCGCCACTGCCGGTGAGCCACCTACGGCCGGCGAGAAAGCGTCAGCGCTGGCGAAGGCCCGCGCCCACCGTCTTGCCAAGGAGTTCGACCGGGCGGACGAACTGCTCCAAAGTGCGCTCGGCGTCGAACTCCCAGAGGTGGCTCCGATCGGCCCGCCGAAACTTGTGCCCGGCACCGGTTGGGCCAGGGGTGACGCGGCCTTCGAGAAAGAGGCCATCTACCTGCTGGAAGACCGGGCCGAGCTGCTCGACGGTGCGCCGTCGGCGAAACTGTGGAAGGCGGCACTCGACGGCTGGTCGAAGTTCATGAACCGGTACCGACCGGTGCTCGCGTCCGGCGGCAAGTCCGCGTCGAAAGGTGCGGTACTTGCCCTGGTCAATTTGAAGGTTCCGCTTCCCCCCCACCCGCTGTTCCCGGACGGATTGCCGGACCTTTCTGGCGAGGATGTGAAGGGCGGACGGGATGCCACAATCGCCGTCCTGATCGCCCCGGAATACTTTGTCCCCCAGCCGAACGGCGGGCCGCCCGTCGCGGTGCCCAACCCGTACCTGAAGCCGTTGCAGCTGGTCATCCGGGAAGAGGAAGTCCGACTCAGGCCGCTGTACTTCGAAGCCTTCTGCGAGTCGACCCGGTGCCTGGCGCGGGCGAACAGTTCGCTGCTGAAGTCGAACCCGGCCAAGCTGACCGAGCAGTTCGGCAAGATCGCGAACACCATGAAGGACCTGGAGACGAAGAACCCCGAACTGTCCCCCGAGGTCCGGGCGAAGTTCGCCGACCTGATCGAAAGCTACCCGGATCTCAAGAAGGCTTACGTCGACCTGCAGGGCCGGATGTTCCTCAAATTCGACCCGCCGTCCGAACCCCCGACCCCGACCCCCCAACCTCCCCCGGAGATTGCCCCATGCCCGCTCGCTGGGCCGCTCGGTTCGCCCTGTTTTTCGCCGTCATCGCCGTGGCCGTCGCCGTGCAACGGCCGGTTTACGGCCAGGGGGCGATGGAGAAGGTGAAGGTCACCTACGTCGACCGCAAGGACGGCAAGGTCTACTCCCAGCGGGAGTACGACCTGAAAAAAGAGTCCGCGTCCGGGCTCGAAGTCGTGCTCGTCAAGGACGTGAAGTTCATCCCGTCGGCGGACATCATCCGCGTCGACTACCTCGTCCCCGGCATCACCGCGGACCAGATCGCGGCCGCCATGAAGGAAGAGGCCGAGGAGCCCGCCAAGGCGGCGAAGCGGTACGGGGACCTGCAGAAGACGCCTGGCATTCCGCCGCGGGCCAAGCGGTACCTGGAGTACCGCGAGGCGGTTAGCACGGCGAAGATCGCGGACTCCAAGACCGGGGAGGAGTTCAAGGCGGAAGCCCAGAAGGCCATCAAGCTGCTCGGCAACTTCGCGAAGAACGACTCGTGGGAGGCCTGGGCCGCGACCCGGCAGGCGGCCCGCTACCAGATGGAACTCGACGACTTCAAGGGGGCCGCCGACACGCTCGGCGCGCTCGCCGGGAACAAGGCGCTGTCCAAGGAACTCGCCACGGAAGCGCTGATCGCCCAGGGGGCGGCGATGCTCCGGGCCGGGGACGTCGGCGGGGCGGCCAACGTCGCGAAGGACGCCAAGGCCGCCGCGACCGGGACGCTCAAGCAGCGCGCCGAAGCGCTGGAACTCGCCGCGAAGATCGCCAAGGGCTCCGAGGGCACGTCCAAGCCGAAGGAAGCCATGGACCTGGAAAAAGCCCTGCTCACCACCATCACCGACCCGATGGCCCGGGCGCTGGGGTACGGGCTGCTCGGCCACGTCTACAAGACCTACGGCCTGAAGCGGGACGCGATGTGGGCGTACCTGTGGGTCGACGTGGTGAACAACCAGGACCGCGACGAGGAACTGCTCGCCGTGAAGAACCTCGCGGACATCTTCGGCGACGTCGGCGAGGCGGACCGGGCGGTGCAGTACAAGGAAAAGCTGCCGAAGGTGCGGTGAGCAAACTCCCCTTGTCGGGCGGCGGATTCGCCCCTAACATTGGGCGAATCGGGGGGCGGTAGCTCAGTTGGTAGAGCGCTGCAATCGCACTGCAGAGGTCAGGAGTTCGACTCTCCTTCGCTCCACAGCCCCGCGACTTCCGGCCGGCCCGGAGAATCCCACAGATTCTCCGGGCCGTGTCATTTCCCGCCGCGTCCGCATGCTATCGTTGCCTGCCGCGTGTCGGTTCCTCCCTCTCACCGGAGTCTCTCCATGCCCGCCCGCCTCGCCGCGCTCGTGCTCGCCGTCACCGCCGCGACCGCCGTCGCCCAGGAGCCGAAGGACAACCCCGCGGCCAAGCCGATCAACCGCGACAACCCCCGGCACAAGCAGTTCCTCGAAGTCGTCAAGAAGGGCGAAGGGGACGTGATCTTCCTCGGCGACAGCATCACCCAGGGCTGGGAAGGGGGCGGGAAGAAGGCGTGGGCCGACACCTTCGCCCCGATGAAGGCCGTCAACCTCGGCATCAGCGGCGACCAGACCGGGCACGTACTGTGGCGGCTCACGGAGGGCAAGGAGATCGAACCGCTGAAGCCGAAGGCGGCGGTCATCATGATCGGCACGAACAACACCGGGGCGCACTCCGCGGAGCAGATCGCCGGCGGGATCAAGGCGATCATCGACGAACTCAAGAAGCAGAAGCCGGAGATCAAGATCCTGTTGCTCGGCGTCTTCCCCCGCAGCGGGCCGGGGGTCAAGAAGGAAGACACGGTCTGCCCGGCGGACAAGCTGAACCCGAAGATCAAGGCGATCAACGAGATCATCGCCAAGTACGCGGACGACAAGACGGTCTTCTACAAGGACATCGGCCCGAAGTTCCTGAACGCCGAGGGCGGGCTGGACCGCAAGGTCATGCCGGACCTCCTGCACCTGAGCCCGGCCGCCTACGAAATCTGGGCGGAAGCAATCAAGGACGACGTAGCGAAGCTGGTGAAGTAGGGCCCGCCCGACGCCAACAGCGTGATTGTCAGTGGTAGGAGGTACGCAGTTGGTGTCAGGAGAGGTATTGTCCCCCTCTCCCCGCTGGGGAGAGGGGTTAGGGGTGAGGGGAAAACCTTCACCCACTCGCACTCGCTGAAACGGGATGGAGGGTGACCCCTCACCCCCGGACCCTCTCCCCAGCGGGGAGAGGGGAGAAAAGCGATTCCCGGACCCCCAACTGCGGAACTCCTATCTAAAACAAATTTGTGTCAGGCTTTCAGCCTGAATGGGATGACGCGCTTCCAACCCAGGGCGATGCCCTGGGCTGAATACTCCCAGCCCGTTGGGCTGAAGACCGGGCACACGGCCGAAGTCACCAGTCCACATCACGAAGAGGCGACTCCGAACGGATTGCGTCAAGACTGCAAGTTTTGCAGCATCTCCCGCAGCGGCACCAGCCGCTGCCCGCGGACCTCGTCGATCTTCAGGTACTTCAGGAACCGCCGGCGGAGTTCCGCCTGCAGGTCGTCGATCGCGGTCGGGGACGTGCTGGCGAGCGGGATCGCGCCGCCGGCCCGGCGGTCGTGGCCGCCGGCGCGGCCCATCTTGCCGACGACCTTTTGCAGCAACTCGCCCCCCCCGGCGTTCGCCTTCGCCGCCCGCAGGGACAGGATCATCGAGTCGTCGAACACGCCGCCGCACACGGCCCAGTCGACCTCCTCGAACCGGATCATGAAGTCCGCGATCTCCGCCGCCTGCTCCGGCTGGGCGAGGTCGTCCACCCAGCTGATGACGAGCCGGTCGTAGATGAACGAACTTTGCAGGGCCTGCAGGAAGCACCCGAAGTGCGACTGCGGCAGCCGGGCGTTGCGGATCTGGGCGATGAGGTCCTTGTCCGCGATGGGGTACAGGAACAGCATGGCCTCGTCGTCGGCGGCGCTGGCCTCCCGCGGGTAGCCGGTGACCTCCGTTTCGAGCCCGTACAGCAGGGCCGTCGCGACCTTCTCCGTCAGCGGCACGTCCTGTTCTTTCAGGTACCGGGTCACGAGCGTACACGTCGCCCCGAGGGTCGGGCGGACGTCCACGAACGGGACGTCTTCGATGTCGCCGGGGGTCTCGTGGTGGTCGATGACGGCGTACAGGGGAATGTCGTCGCAGATGGTGTGGCGGCCCGTCCGGGGCTGACTGTCCACCATGACGACGGCGTCGCCCGGCGACCACTCGACGTGCTCGATCGGGGACAGGTCGAGGTGCAGGACGTCGACCATCGCGCGGTTTTCCGCCCGGCTGATGAGGCCGTCGCGGGTCAGGACGGTGGGCTTGCCGAGCTTGGTGTCGACGAGGTGCGCCAGGCCGAGCATGCTGGCGAGGCTGTCGGGGTCGGGGTTCACATGGGAGACGAACACCGCGCGGGAATAGGCTTCGAGGCCGGCGAGAAACCGATCGGACCGACGGGACCCGCTCCCGGCGGGTTTGCCGGAGGCGGAGAGGTCGGCACACTTGCGGGACATACGAGGCGAACCTCAGGCGAATCATCCCGCGTTTCCACCGCGGGACCGGGCGCATCGGGCGGAGAGCGGCCATCCGTGAGCCAGTTCCTTTGTACCCGATCCGGCCCCCCCGTCCAAGCGCGGGGGCGTCGGTTTCCCCGCCGGGGTTCGCCGCCCCGTGCGACCGTGCGAATCGGGGGAATTGCGCCGCGCCGCCCCGCACCGGGGCGTCCGACGAGTAGACTAGCATCCCCCCGTCCCGGAGCCTCCCCATGCGTTCGTTCCCGACCCGGTTCGCCCTGGTTTTCTCGGCCCTGGCCGCGTGTTCCGTTCCCGCCGCGGCCCAGACCCCGCCCGCCGCGGTGAAGTACCAGACCGAAAAGGACATCCTCTACCGCACCGGCGACGGCCTGACCGACGCGATGCGGGAGCGGTGCCGGCTGGACGTCTACTACCCGCTCGAAACCAAAGACGCCCCGGTCGTCGTCTGGTTCCACGGCGGCGGGCTCAAGGCGGGGTCGAAGGCGATCCCCCCGGCGCTGACGAACAAGGGGCTCGTCGTGGTCGCGGCCAACTACCGGCTCAGCCCGGCGGCGAAGGCCCCGGAGTACGTCGAGGACGCCGCCGCCGCCGTCGCCTGGGCGTTCGCGAACGCCGAGAAGTACGGCGGGTCCCGGAAGCTCGTCTTCGTGTCCGGCCACTCCGCCGGCGGCTACCTGGCGAACCTCGTGGTCCTCGACAAGCGGTGGCTGAAGGCCCACCAGGTCGACGCCGACGACGTCGCCGGGCTCGTCCCGTTCAGCGGGCAGGCGGTCACGCACTACACCGTGCGGGCAGAAAGGGGCATCGAGAAGACCCGGCCGGTGATCGACGAACTCGCCCCGCTGTACCACGTCCGCAAGGACGCCCCGCCGATCCTCATCATCAGCGGCGACCGCAACAAGGAACTGCTCGGCCGGTACGAGGAGACCGCGTACTTCTGGCGGATGCTGAAGGAGGTCGGGCACAAGCAGGCGGACCTGCTCGAACTGCAAGGGTACGACCACGGCGGCATGGCCGAGCCCGGCTTCCCGCTGCTCGTGAAGTTCGTCCGGGAGCACGCGAAGCCGGCGGCGGGGAAGTGAGGAAACATCCGCAACGACATCGTGAGGTGGCCGTGAGCTCGGACGTTTAGCCGTTCTTCAGGCCAACGGCCTGGGAGTACTCAGCCCAGGGCGAAGCCCTGGGATTGAGGCCACCCCCTCTTCAGGCCGTAGGCCTGGGACAAGTTTGTCTCAGACCTTCGGTCTGAAGTGCCCAACTCACCGCAACCCTGGGCGTTGCCCAGGGCTGAATACTCCCAGGCCGTTGGC
>CAYUHJ010000012.1:0-64454 GCA_964444365.1 uncultured Alcaligenaceae bacterium
TGGGTGTCCGAGTTGCCGTTGCGTCTCATGCTGAGATGGTTGGCGTCCGAGTTAGCGTCCTCGGACGCCGAGCAGCAAATCCCCTTGGATCCAGTGATTGCGTCAACCGCTATACATTGAAACTACTGGCAAGGGAGCGGCTCGCTTCTGCCCAGATGGGGCTGCACATTCTCCGCGGTGACCAGCCGCTCACTTCCGGCGTTCCCCCAGGCGTGGCAGCCGTGTGTCCCATGAAGCGAGCCGCTCACTCGCGTTCGCGGCTCAGTGAAGAGATGGTTTCGTCGGGCAGTCCGGGCAAACAGACCGATCCGTTACCCGGAAACGGCCGCGACCCGGCCTCGGCCGGGTCGCGATGACGCATCCTTGTTCCACACCATTCTTACGGCGTGAACAGTCCGATCGCCCGCTGGACCGTGCTCGGTTCCGGGGCCACTTCGACGCCCGCCTGGACGACCTCGTTCCACCGCTCGGGCTCGGCCGGCAGCGTCTTGCCGGTGAGGGTGACAAGCCCCTCGTGCGCCCGGCTGGCCAGCCCGATGTCGCGGGACTTCTCGTCGGACAGCACCCTGGCCAGCGCCGTGACCGACTCCTTCTGGCGGATCGTGCCGAGCGCCCGGACGGCGGCGAGGCGGACGTCGCGGTCGGCGTCGGTGTCCTTGCCGGTCGCGACGTCGGAGAGGAACTGGACGGCGTCCGGGGTGCCGGCGCGGGCGAGGCCGATCAGGCATCGCGTCCGGAGCATCGTCACGACGTCCGCCGGGTAGCCGCTCGGTCCGGCGAGGTTGAGCTTGTCCCCGAGTGGCCCCGTCGAGACGGGCAGCCGCTGGCCGGACACCGCGTTCGCGGGCACGACCGGGGCGGGGGTGGGCGCGCGGCCGACCGCCTGGTGGTACGCCGCGAGCAGGAACTTCGGCCCGCGGGGGTCGTCGAACCGCGCCAGGGCGTCGATCGCGGCGGCCCGGATCACGGGGCTGGGGTCGGACGTCGCGGCCGGGCCGAGGATGTGGTCGACGACCTCGTCCTGGTCCTCCTGCGACCCGCCGGACTTCAGCGGCTCCTTGATCTCCCGCATCGCCTTGGCCCGGACGTCCCCGCCGCCCCCCTCGTTGTTGCGGAGGACCGTGAGCGGGTCGTCCTTGTGGCCGAACATCGAATGCATCGGCTTTTCTTTGAAGTCCTTGCTGGACACCTTGTCCCAGGTGGACGCGCAGCCCGCGAGGCCGCCGCAGACGCCTGCCAGACCGGACAGTACGAGTCGCCGAGTCACCGCGCACCCCCCTCCGACCCGCCCCCTGAACCCGATCGAACACAATCAGGGTCCGCGGGGCCAATATCGTGCCCCCCGAGGCAAGTCAACCGCGAACCGCCGCGGGAACAGGGCGACGCAGTGTTTCAAGATTGGCCGATTCAGTAGGTCACTCGCTCCGCGAGTGACTGCGCTTCCACCCTGAAAAGCGAACGTCCCTTTCTCGGGACATGAGCCCGCAACTCGCGGAGCGAGTTGCCTACCTTGACGCACTGCGTCGCCCTGGCCGCCGGAATTCCCGGTTCCGGTAAAATCGCACTTGCCGAGAGCGATTACCCCGCTAGATATGGAAGTAGATCGGTACGGTATCCCCGAAGGGTGAGCCGATGACTCTGCTCAGCCGCAAAGCCGACTACGCCCTGCTGATCCTGTCGCACCTGGACGGGAACCCGGCCGGCGGCAACGCGCGGACGATCGCCGCCCGGTTCGACCTCAGCCGGCCGTTCGTGGCGAACATCCTCAAAGAGTTGTGTCACAAAGGGTTCGTGACGAGCCACCGCGGCGTGAAGGGCGGCTACGTCCTCGCCCGGTCGCCGGCGGAAGTGACGCTCGCCGAACTGTTGGAGGCCATCGACGAGGGGTTCCGCCTCGCGGTCTGCGTCGGCGACGAGCCAAGACACTGTTGCCTGTCGGCCGTCTGCACGGTTCAAGGGCCGATCGCGGAAGTTCACCGGCGGATGCTGGCCGTGCTGCAACACGTGACCCTCGCCGACATTTTCCGGCCCACCGCCCCCGGCACGCCGTCGACCGTCGCACTGCCGCTCTTGCAACTGTCCGTGCCCGCGTGCCCGAAACTCGAACCCGAACTGACGCCCGCTTGAACATACTTCGTCCCGAGAGACCCGACATGGCCGTGAAGCTGCCGATTTACATGGACAACAACTCGACGACGCGGACCGACCCGCGCGTCGTCGAGGCGATGCTGCCGTTCTTCACCGACGACTACGGCAACGCCGCCAGCCGCAGCCACCCGTTCGGCTGGAAGGCGGAAGCCGCCGTCGACGAGGCCCGCGACCAGATCGCCGCGGTCATCGGCGCGACCGGGAAAGAGATCATCTTCACCAGCGGCGCGACCGAGGGCATCAACCTCGCCCTCAAGGGCGTGGCGACGATGTACAAGAAGAAGGGCAACCACGTCATCACCCAGGTGACGGAGCACAAGGCGACGCTCGACGTCTGCAAGCGGCTCGAACGCGACGGCTGCACGGTGACGTACCTCCCCGTCGACAAGTTCGGCCGGGTGTCCGCGGAGCAGGTCCGGGACGCGATCACCGACAAGACGATCCTCGTCAGCATCATGGCGGCGAACAACGAGATCGGCACCGTGATGCCGGTGAAGGAGATCGGCAAACTCTGCAAGGAAAAGGGCGTTCTCTTCCACACCGACGCGGTTCAAGCCTTCGGCAAGATCCCGCTCGACGTGATCGACATGGGCATCGACCTGCTGAGCCTCAGCGGGCACAAGGTGTACGGGCCGAAGGGCATCGGGGCGCTGTACGTCCGCAAGCGCGACCCCCGCGTTCGCCTCGAACCGCAGATCGACGGCGGCGGCCACGAACGCGGGATGCGCTCCGGCACGCTGCCCGTGCCGCTGATCGTCGGCCTCGGGGCGGCGGCCGAGATCGCCCGCCGCGAAATGCCGGAGGAATCCCAGCGGACGTTCGCCCTGAGGGAGCGCCTCCGCACGCGGATCATGGACAACCTCCCCGAGTCGTACCTCAACGGCCACCCGACCGACCGCCTGCCGGGAAACGCGAACATCAGCTTCGCCTATGTGGAAGGCGAAGGGCTCATGATGGGCATCAAAGATGTCGCGGTGAGCAGCGGGTCCGCCTGCACGAGTGCCAGCCTGGAACCGAGCTACGTCCTCCGCGCCCTCGGCGTCGGCGACGAACTCGCCCACAGCAGCATCCGGTTCGGCCTGGGCCGGTTCACGACGCAGGAAGAAGTCGACTACGTCGCCGACCTCGTGGTGCGGGAGGTGACCCGCCTGCGAGAAATGTCGCCGCTGTACGAGATGGCTCAGCAGGGGATCGACTTGAAGACCATCGAGTGGGCGGCGCATTGAGTTTTGTAGGGTGGGGCAAGCCGCTTCGGCGCAGACCCACCTGAGTGGCAACGAGTGCTTGCCCTTTCGGTGGGTCTTCGCCGCAAAGCCGGCTCGACCCGCCTTACAAGAATTTGATCAGAGATACAGTTCTTGTAGGTCGGGTCGAGTCTTCGAGGCCCGACATTGACCCGGTTCGCACGGGAGGATTTTCGATGCCAACACTCATTGTCCCCCGCATCCGCGAGTATGTCGTGATGAGTGCGACCGGCGACCAGTTAGTTGGACGTCACAATTCACGGCCACGAATCGGACGCGAGCGACCCGGCCGTGTTCCGTGTGTATCGGAATGACGGTGAACGAAAGGTCTGCGTTGCGGTAATGAACCGGCAAAACGTCGCGGGCGTCTTCGAGTCGATCGACGGCGATTTTCTGGCCGCTCTATCCGAACAGTGAACAAAATGTCGGACCTCGAAGACTCGGCCCGACCTACAAAAATCCTGAATCCGCACTGCCCCAAATACCATCCAACTTCCCGATAGGAGCCCCACATGCCGTACAGCGACAAGATCCTCGACCACTACTCCAACCCCCGGAACGTCGGCAGCTTCAGCAACGCCGACCCGACGGTCGGCACCGGGCTCGTCGGTGCCCCGGAGTGCGGCGACGTGCTCAAGCTGCAAATCCGCGTCAACCCGGAGACGGGCGTCATCGAGGACGCGAAGTTCAAGACGTTCGGCTGCGGCAGCGCCATCGCGTCCAGCAGCCTCGCCACCGAGTGGCTGAAGGGCAAGACGATCGACGAGGCGATGGAGATCAAGAACACCGCCATCGTCGAGGAACTGGCCCTGCCGCCGGTGAAGGTCCACTGCTCCGTGCTCGCCGAGGACGCGATCAAGGCGGCGATCAAGAACTACCAGGACAAGCAACCCGCCGAGGAGCCGAAGCCGGAAGCCGTCGGCGCGGCGGGGTAACATCCCGCGACTTCTCGGGTATACTTCCACGAACCGACTGTCCCTGACTCTGAAAGGTGACCCCTATGTCCGCAGTTGCCGAAACCTGCTCGCTCGGCGTGAAGACCGACACCCGCCCGCAGCCGAACGTCATCATCACCCCGAAGGCCGCCGACGAGGTCCGCCGGATCATCGCCGGGCAGGCCGCGGAAGGCTCGACCGAGAAGCTGTACCTCCGCCTCCGCGTCGTCGGCGGCGGGTGCAGCGGCTTCCAGCACAAGCTCGACCTCGACCCGCAGGTGAACGAAAAGCTCGACGAGACCTACGAACTTGAAGGCATCCCGGTCGTGATCGACAAGCGGTCGATGCTGTACCTCGGCGGCGTGACGGTCGACTTCCACGACGACCTGAACAAGCGCGGGTTCAGCATCAGCAACCCGACCGCGAAGAGCACCTGCGGCTGCGGCAGCTCGTTCAGCATGTAACCCCGAAACTGGGACTTTGATGCGGATGACGATGTTCGAGCGCCTCGGGCTGCCGGGGCGCTTTTCCGTTGACCCGGCGGCCGTCGAGCGGGAGTACCTCGCCCGGTCGCGGGCCGTCCACCCGGACTTCCACTCGCTGGCGACGGCCGACCAGCAAGCGGCGAGCCTCGAAGAGACGGCCGCGCTCAACGAGGCGTACCTGACCCTGAAGGACCCGTTCCGCCGGGCGGAGTACCTCCTCCGGCTGCTCGGCGGGCCGACCGCCCAGCAGGAGAAGAATCTCGATCAGGCGTTCCTGATGGAGATGATGGAGTTCCGCGAGCGGATCGAAGAGGCCGGCGACGACCGGACCCGCGCGGAACTGGAAGCCGAACTCGCCGACCGCCTGGCCCGGATCGTGACCGAACTCGGCGAGTGCTTTGCCGCCGAGTCGCCGAACCTGCTGGCCGTGCGGAA
Source organism: uncultured Alcaligenaceae bacterium (assembly GCA_964444365.1). Classification (GTDB taxonomy): domain Bacteria; phylum Planctomycetota; class Planctomycetia; order Gemmatales; family Gemmataceae; genus CAYUHJ01. The sequence continues at coordinate 5,248 of CAYUHJ010000012.1, forward strand.
GCGGTTGAACGCCGCGAAGACGCTGCAGAGCCTGTTGCGGGAACTGAGAGCCGAGCGGGTAATGTAACCGAGGGTGCTGCCGTGTACGACATGAAGAACCTGGGCAAGTTGAAGGCCGTCTCCGCCGCCGCCCCGGACGCGATGGCGGCCTTTTGGGCCTTCGACGCGGCCGTCTTCCAGGACGGGGCGCTGCCCGCGAAGGTGAAGGAACTGATCGCGGTCGCGGTGGCCGTCACGACCCAGTGCCCGTACTGCATCGAGGTCCACGCGAAGAAGGCGAAGGCCGCCGGCGCGACGGACGCCGAACTCGCGGAAGCGACCCTCGTTTCCGCGGCGATCCGGGCGGGCGGGGCGGTGACCCACGCCACGCACGCGATCGGCTGACCCACCGGGCGCTTAGCTCAGCGGTAGAGCATTCCCTTTACACGGGAGTGGCCACAGGTTCGATCCCTGTAGCGCCCATTGGCTAACGCCAAGAGTTACAACGAGTTAAGGCGATTTTCGACACGGGGAAAACGGGCTACTGAGATTGAGTTTCCGGTCCCAGGACCGGAAACTCTCGGCTCACCCCGGAGCGACCCCGATGGCCCGACCCAAGAACCCCTTCCCGCCGAAGCCGGTCCCCCACGAAAACCGAATGCGGTGCTGGTGGAACGGCCGCTGGCACTTCCTCGGCATGCAGGCCGATCCCGACGGCTGGCGGGCGGAGTACGCCCGGCTGGTCGCCCTCTGGTCCGCCGACCCCCACGCCCCCGCGCACCGGGCCGGCGAACTGCTGGTCGCGGAACTCTGCCGCGCGTACCTCGACTCCGGCGACTGCCCGGGCGGGCCGCGGCGGGGCCGGATCGTCGCCGCCCTGGAACAACTCTGCGAGGCCCACGCCGCGACGCCGGTCGGGGAGTTCGGCCCGGCCGCGCTGCGGGCGTGGCAGGCCTGGCTCTGCCAGCTGCCGGTGCCCGGCGACCCGGCCCGCCGGCGGTACGGCCGGGCGTCCGTCGTCGAGCGGGTCGGGGTCGTCCGCCAGGTCTGGAAGTGGGCCGTCTCGACCGAGCGGATCGGGTACGAGCGGTACGAGGCCCTTTGCACGGTCCCCGGCCCGCGGCGGGGCACCGTCCGCGAGCCGCGGGTCGTCGAGCCGGCGGACCCCGAGGCGGTCCGGGCGACGCTCCCGTTCCTCCGCCCGCCGGTCCGGTCGCTCGTCCTGCTGGAGTGGGCCACGGGTGCGCGGCCGTCGGAGTTGTGCGGTATGACATGCGGGGAGATTCGCCGCGAAGGGGTGCTGAATATACCGGGGGCCGGCCGTCACGACCTGACCGCGGAAGGGGTGTGGGTCTACGTTCCGGACAAGCACAAGACTGCCGGGAAGGGGAAAGCGAGATTCGTTGTCTTCGGCCCGGCCGAACAGGAGCTACTGAAGCCGTTGATCGAGGGCCGCGAACCGGGCGAGTTCGTGTTCCGGCCGAAGGATGCGCTCGCATCACTCCGCGATGAGCAGCGAGCGGAACGAGCCGCGAGGGGCGGTGGCTCGGGAGGGAACCGGAAGAAGGCAAAGGCGGAGCGCACAAGATCACCGGGAAACGGCTACGACTCGCGGGCGTACTACCACGCGGTTCGGCGGGCGTGCGACCGGGCCGGGGTCGCCAGGTGGTATCCGTATCAGCTTCGCCACCTGTCGGCGGCAGAGATCAAGGCGGCGTTCGACGTGGACGCGGTGATGGCCCAGCTTGGCCACCACACGCGAACTATGGGCGAACACTACGGTGGGCGAAGCTTCAAGAAGGCAGCAGAGATCGCGAGGAAGCGGGCCGAGAGTTAGTCAAATCACGCTGCTGATTCCGACGGCACCACGCACGACGATCGCACCCAGAATGCCTTCCGCTCGCCGCGAAGTTGGCACCGCGTCAGCCGGCCCAGCGTGAACAGCAACTCAGCGACCGCGAACGGCAACCCGTCCGGCTGCGTGGTCAGCTTCGCTCGTGGAACCCAGATCAGTTCGCCAGTCACGGCGTCTTCAATCGCAGCCTTCCGTGGCCCGATCGCGGAACAGGGAACGAGGACGAGCGTCGGCGTGGGCGTCATGGTGCAACTCCAGGGATAAGGGAACGGCCCAGAGCGTATCAGCGGGAGCGAGTCCGGCGCGAAGTCGGTAGGTCGGTTGTCGGGCAAAATTCTGCCGAATCAGGTCCAGTCGTGCGGAAGTTGACGGAGCTCGCCACGTTCGTTTCGTGCCTAAAATCGCAGTAGATTCGCGAAGCAAGCATCCAATTTTCGACACGCGGTTTAGCGGTGTTGCGCAGTCTTCGCGGCGTCAGAATGTGACAGGCGTTTTGTCAATGTCCGTAGGTCGAAATCCTGGCGAAAGGATTGAAGGACGGGTTGCAACCGGCGAAGAGGGTATTAGAGTTGATGTTGAAACTTGTCCACTAAAACCGATTCGGGTCCGCGTCCCGTCCACGCGGGGAGGTTCGGCCATGTCCAAGGAAGAAATGAAGCGAGTGCTTCGCCAGTTCGCGGAAGAGATTTACCCCGACTGGAAGCGTGTCACTTTGATCGTGAGAGAGGGCGACGGCACGGTTTCCGAAATGGCCATCATTCCGCTTTCCCGCGAAGTTGATCGGCCCGGCGAGACATATGCTCCAAAAGCTCCTCTCGAAGCCGAGCGTCGAACATCTCGATAAGCAAATCTTGAACGCTCATGTCCTTCATCGCCGCAAGTTGGGCGATGGTGCTTTGCATCTCTTTCGTGACGCGGATCGTCGTAGTCGAGTTCGACGAAGGCTCTTTCGTGACCTTCGTCGGCTTCTTCTTTGCCATGCTGATTGCCACCATTCGAGTTCTCCTTCTTGGCAGGTCGCTCCTGCCCGCGTCTACGAGTCTACCCATCTACGGTTTCGCTTCAACATCTCGGATATTTGGTTTTTTCCAGTTGACGGAAATGTAGATTCCTCGCATAATCCCGCTGTAGACAAATCTACTTTGCAGAGGTGAGGAAATGGCTGACGAGGCCGATTCCGTGCCACGCGAAACGAGCATACGCATCGTTCGCGACACGGCGTTGATGCTTACAACCGTAGCTCATGCAAGCGGGCTTTCAGTGGCCGAGTACCTAGATCGCACGCTTCGACCGATCCTGCTTCAGCAGTATCGCGAGCACCTGGAGGCTGAAAGAAACAAAGTCCGCCGCGAACTCGCCGGCGCGAAGTAAACCCGCAGGTCACCCCAACGCGATCCGCACGATCGAGGACGCAGCATGAGGCCCGCACCCGCCCAACGGCTCGGCATCCGCGACATCCGGTCGGACGCGCTCTACCCGGTGACGGCCGTTGCGAGCCTGTTCGACGTGTCCATCGAAACCGCCGGCCGCTGGTGTCGGACCGGGAAGCTGAAGGCGGTCCGGGTTGCGCCGTCGGCCCCGTACCGCGTGCTCGGCTCGACGCTGCTGGCGTTCTTCGGCCAGTCGGCCGGAGCAGTCGGCGAGCCGTGCGAGACCCAGGCCGAGCGGAACGAGCGGGCGAGGCGGGCCGTGGCCGGGTTCAGGAAGTCGTGACCAACCAACCAACCCGAAGGGGCAACCGTGGCAGACGCAACCGAGAAGTGGGACGTGATCCCCAACCCCGCGAAGAAGGATTCGACCGACCCCGCCTTCCTCGTTCGCGAGGTCAGCGGGTTCCCGGTGGCCCTGTGCTGGAGCAGGGACAAGGCCGACCGCATCGCGGCCGACCACAACGCGAAGTTGGCGGCCCTTTCCCGGCCGCCGTGCAACCCGCAAGAGCCGCCTATCGGCTGGGAATCTCCCCGCTAACCCAACCCGGCGAGCGCCGCGAAACCCTTTGGGGAGGGCCGCGGGCGGGCGAAGTCTGATCGGGTTCGTGTAAGTCGGGATCAGACGAGGAGGTTCGACCCCTCCCGCCGGAACTGCCAGCGACGAGTTCGAGACGCGATTCAGGCGGCACGTGGCCGCCCGCGATGAAGGTACGCCCACGGGGACGCACGCGATGCTGATGGCACCATTCCCGGACCTGACGGTCGAAGAGAACCGGATCGTCCACGACGCCCGCGAGAAGGGCTTCGCCGTCTTCTTCCCGGCCTACCCCGACCGGCGGACGCAGGCGATGAACACCCTGCGGGCCGCGGTCGCGTACCTGGACGGGCTGCGGGCGTCCGGCCCGCTGGAGCGGTACGACGTCGGCGGGGAGGGCTGAGCCATCGCGTTCCAGTGGCAGGGCGTCACCGGCCGCGAACTCGCCCACCTGGACCACGTCGTCTCGCCGCTGCACGGCGGGCGGAACACGCTCGCGAACCTCCGGGCCGTGTGTGCCACCTGCAACCTGGAAAGGCGGTTCTCGTGATTGTCTTCGCCTTCGCGGGCTGGCTGGTCGCGGTCGCGGCCGGGTGGCGGTTGCTCGTCGAGCGGGCCGACCGCCGGGAAGCCTGGGTCCACGTCCGGATGCTGACCGCGGCGATGGAGCGGATGGAGGCCCGGCACGCCCGGTCGGTCCGCACGCTCAAGGGTGCCGCGGGCCGCCACTTCCGGGTGCTGCGGGAGATCGAAGGGGGGATCGGCGGCACGTTGCCGCCGGCCAGAAAGTGAAACCGCCCGGCGGGTGCTCGCAACACGCCGCCGGGCTTCACCGAGGAGTTGACATGGTGAGTCTACATTCCGGGGGCGGCCGGCGCGACCCCAAGAAGACCGAATCGGCGGACGTGCCGCCGTCACGACCCGACCCGGACCGCCCGCCGCCGGGGGCCGCGGCCATCGACATCTGGGCCGTGAGTGAGGACGAGGGCGAGGTCCGCGCCGTCATCAAGTTCGCGGACGTGGTTCCCGACGCCCGCGACAAGACCCTGCGGGTCGCCGTCGGGATCGCCCGCGTCGCCGCGAAGAAGCACGCCGGCACGGTCGCCTTCCGCGGCGGCGACGTCCGGGTCTGCGACCACCGCGGCGAGGTGCTGTTCCGCGAGAAGATCCCCGCCGCCGCTTGAAAGGAGCGACCGTGGAAGCCCCAGCAAAGCCCAGAGTCTACCAGCCCCGCGACGGCGGCCCGGCGTTCCCGCTGGTCCCCGAGCACTCCGCGGAGGGGATGTCCCTCCGGGACTTCTTCGCGGCCCATGCCCTGAGCGGCTACCTCGCGGCCCACGGCGGCGGGGACACCGCCCTGCCGTCCTTCTCCGCGGCCGCCGAGGACGCCTACGCCGTCGCGGACCACATGCTCGCCGAGCGGCGGAAGCTCGACGGCTGAACAACCACCAACACCGAAAGGGACCCTCAACGTGGCAGCGACGACGAGTAGCAAAGTGGCCGTGCCGAAGCCGCCCCCGCCGGGGATCGCGCTGCGGTCGCTCGAAGACGTGGTCGGCATCGCGACCCTGATGTTCAAGGGCGGCGTGATGCCGCCGGGGATCGACCGGCCCGAGAAGCTGGCGGTCCTGATCCTGGCCGGGCTCGACGTGGGCCTCACGCCCACCCAGGCCGCGGGCTCGATCATGCTCACCGCCGGGAAGCCGGCCATCTACGGCGACGGGGCCCTCGCCCTGGTCCGGGCCTCCGGACTGCTCGAATTGATCGACGAGCAGGTGACCGGCACCGGCGACGACCGCCGCGGCACCTGCAAGGTGAAGCGGAAGGGCGAGCAGGAGCGGGCCTTCACCTTCTCGATGGGCGAGGCCAAGCGGGCCGGGCTGATCGAGCGGGCGAAGGACAAGGGGCCGTGGGCGACCTACCCGGACCGGATGCTCGTCATGCGTGCCCGCGGGTACGCGCTCCGCGACGTGTTTCCGGACGTGCTCCGCGGACTCGTCACGGCGGAAGAGGCGATGGACGCCTCGGCCTCGCCGCCCGCGGCCGAGCGGACCCCGGTCGAGGTGGTGAGCGTCAAGGCGGACGCCCCGGCCCCCGTCGCGGTGGCCGCGCCCCAGCCCGCCGAGCTTCCGCCCGCCGTTCAGGACCGCCCGGCCCCGGCCGCGCCGCCCGCCGCTGAGTCGAAGCCGGCCCTCACCGGCCCCGCCACCGACGAGCAGTTGACCGAGCTCCGCCGGCTGCTCGGGATCGCGTTCGCCGCGAACGGCGGGATGCCCGAGGCCGACCGGCGGAAGTTCATCCTCGACCTGCTCGCGCCCTTCGGGGTTGCGACCGCGAAGGAACTCACCGCCGCCCAGCTGGACGAGGTCAACACCCGCCTGGGAAAGCAGTGGTGCTTCACCTACCCGCAATCCCAGGCGGCGTAGGCGACGGCGACTGGCCGGGCTGCATCGGGCACCTGGTCGCGAAGTTCGGCAGACCCGCGGTGTGGAACGTCGGGCTCGACCGGCTCGGGTTCCCGCCCACCTGGGTTACCAACGGGTACGAAGTTTCGATCCTCAACAACGCCTTCGGAGTTTGACCCATGCCATTGCTCGACGACCTGATCGGCGGCGCTTCGCCGGACGACGACGACCGCAACATGTCCGCCGGCGGGCTGGTGCCGCCCGGCAAGTACCACGCCCGGCTCGACGGCTCCCGCGAGGTGGAGGCCAACAGCGGCAGCGTCGGCCGCGAACTCTCCTTCACGATCCTCGCCGGTCCCTTCAAGGGGTCCGTCGTGGAAGACTCCATCTGGAAGACCTCGAACGAGAAGACCCACACCCGGTTCCGGATCTTCGCCCACCGGCTCGGGCTGCTGACCAAGGCCGTCGTGAACGGCAAACCGCAGTACGCCCAGGTCCCCGGCAAGTTCGACTTCAACGACGCCCTCGGGGCCGAGTGCATCCTCGACGTGAAGAACGAGGAGGAGGAGTGGGAGGACAAGAAGACCGGGCAGAAGCGGAAGAAGATGAAGTCGAAGTTCGAGTGGGAGGGGGTCTTCAAGCTCGACGACCCCAAGGTCAAGGACGTGGAGCGGGCGGGGAGCGGTAGCGCGGCCCCGCCGGTCCCCAAGGCCCCGCCGAAGAACGACGACTTCGGCGGGCTGGTGGTGTGAAACAGCTTCGGGGTCGGGGGTCGACCTTTCCGGAACAGAGACGGCCCCCGCCCCGGAGTCAGCTGGCGCTCACGAGCGGTCGGAAACCGCGAGCGGCCCGCCGAGCCCGTTCGGAGGGAATTGGTTCCGGCGGAGCACGAGTGACCGCCGGCCGCGACATGACCAAACAGTCCCCGGTTCGACCCCGGGCGTGAGCACTTTCTTTCCGCGAGGACGCCATGACCCGGACCGACCAGCCCGCCGAGCAGGGCCAGCCTTACGCCGGGCACGCCCTGGACAACCACCCGAACCCCTACCTGGCGGTGCTGCACCTGCTGCGGCAACTCACGCAGCCCGAGCTCAACACGCTCCGCACCGTGGACATCCCGCGGGAGCAGCAGCACCGCCGCGGGGTCGTGATCTCCGCGGCCCCGGTCGGCTCGAACGCGATCAACTCGGTGAGGGGGTAACGATGGCCGCCCTCTCGCCGCCGCCCCCGGACCGCACCCGCCGCGAGCACATCGCCGCGGTGGACCGCGTCATCTTCCAGAGCGAGGACAAGACCTTCTGCATCCTCGCCCTGGCCGACGAGCGGGTCGCCGTCGGGCCCGGCCCGGCCGACCAGTTCGCCCGCGGCATCCAGTACCGGTTCATGGGCCGCTGGGAGGACGACCCGAAGCGCGGCTTCCGGTTCCGCTACACCACGCACGCGACGCACCAGCCCGCGGGCAAGGCCGGGCTCGTCCGCTACCTCACCCAACTGTGCGACGACATCGGCGAGAAGCGGGCCGAGAAGCTGTGGTCCGCCTACGGCCCGGAGACCCTGAACCAGCTCCGCACCGGCGAGCCCGAATCGACCGCCGAGCGGACCGGCGTGCCCCTCTCGGTCGTCATCGCGGCGGGGAAGTCGCTCCGCGAGAACGCCGCGGAAGAGGCGACCCGTGTTGACCTGTACGACCTGTTCGCCGGCCGCGGCTTCCCCTCGAAGCTGCTCCCCCGCGTCGTGCAGAAGTGGGGGGCGAAGGCCCCGGCCGTGATCCGCCGCAACCCGTTCGCCCTGCTCGGGCTGCCGGGCGGCGGGTTCCGGCGGTGCGACAAGATGTACCTCGATCTGGGGCTTCCCCCGGCCGCGTTGAAGCGGTCGGCCCTGGGGCTGTGGGACTTGCTCCGCACCGACCGCAACGGCAACACCTGGCTCCCGGCCGAGCGGGCCGCCGCCGAACTGAAGGACCGCATCCCCGGCAGCGACCTCCTCGCGGCTGCCCGGCTTGCGGTCCGCGGGAAGCTGGTCCGGGCGCGCCGCGACCGCGGGGGAATCGTCCACCTCGCGGAAGCCCGCCGGGCGTACTCCGAGGAGCTGGCCGCCGCCCACCTGTCCCGCCTCATGGCCGGGGAGTCGCTCTGGCCGTTCACTCTGCCCGTCAGCGAGCGGGAGGGGGACGGGTTGCCGTCGGCCCACCAGGTCGAGCGGTGGCGGCAGGCGACGGTCGGGCCGGTCGGCATCCTCTGCGGCGGGCCGGGGACCGGGAAGTCGCACACGCTCGGCTACGCCCTCCGCGAGATCGTGTCCGCCTACGGCCGCGGGGCGGTCGCCTGCTGTGCCCCGACCGGCAAGGCCGCGAACCGGTTCACCGAGGCCCTGGGGCTCGCCGGCGTGAGCCTCCGGGCGACCACGATCCACTCGCTGCTGGAGATCGGCCGCAACGGTCACGACGGAGACGGGTGGGGGTTCCAGCGTAACGCCCACAACCCGCTCGACGCCCGGTTCGTCGTCGTGGACGAGATGTCGATGGTGGACGCGGACCTGTTCGCGTCGCTGCTCGACGCCCTGGCGGACGGTACGCACCTGCTCCTGGTCGGCGACCCGTTCCAGCTTCCCCCGGTCGGCCACGGGGCCCCGCTCCGCGACCTGCTCGCGGCCCGGCTGCCGGTCGGCGAGTTGACCCAGGTCCGACGGAACGCGGGCCAGATCGTCCACGCCTGCGTCCGGATCAAGGCCGGCGAGCAGTTTGAATTCACCAACGAGATCGACCTGGACGCGGACTCGACCCGCAACCTTCGAGTGATTCAGTGTCGCGATGAAGAGGCGATGCTCGCCAACCTGGACGGGCTGCTCGCGGCCGGCGGGAAGTTCGACCCGGTCTGGCAGACTCAAGTCATCGTCGCCCGGAACAAGGGTGCCGGCGTCGGCCGCAAGGAACTGAACGCCCGGCTGCACAAGCAACTCAACCCCGACGGCATCGCCTCCCGCGACTGCCCCTGGCTCGTCGGCGACAAGGTCATCTGCCTCCGGAACACGCTGCTCGAAGTCGTCGAGGCGATGGACGACCCGGAGCCGACCGACGCCGGCGAGTGCTTCCCGGCCCGCGACGACTACGGGAACAAGCGGCAGGTCTACACCGCGAACGGCGAGATCGGCCGCGTCGTGGCCGTCGGTCCGGGTCAGGCCGTCTGCCGGTTCAGCGAGCGGGACGAACTCGTCACCGTCCGCACCAAGGGCAAGTCCGACGAGGACGACGACCCGGACGCCGGCGACGAGGGGAAGGACCAGTTCGACCACGCCTACGCCGTGACCGGCCACAAGATGCAGGGCTCGCAGGCCCCCTTGGTCATCGTCGTGATGGACCACTCGTCCCTGTCGGTCGCGAACCGGGAGTGGGTCTACACGGCCGTGAGCCGGGCGTCGAAGGCGTGCGTGATCCTCACCGCTCCGGGGGTGATCCCGAGGGCGGTGGGGAAGGTCGGACTGGTGCGGCGGAAGACCATGCTGCCCGACCGCGTGAACGACGCCCTCACCGAGTGCGTGAAGGGGATTCTGTTCGGCGACCCGAAAGGCGGTGCGGCGTGATCGAGCCCTATCGCGACGGAACCTTCCGCTGGCGGGTTCCGTTCGCAACCGAGCACCGCCTGGTCTACGCCCGCGATCCCGCCACGGCCGTTCGGACCGCTGAGCACGCCCAGCGGCTGACCAACGCCCCCAAGGGCTCCCGTCGAGCGACCGGCCCGGCTGTGCTTCTGGACCCGCGAACGAACCGACCCGCCCACAAGGAGAATGCCAATGGCTCGCAAGCGTAAGGCCGACCCGTCCCCCGCCGCTGCCGCCGTGGCCGACCCGCCGGGGCTCCGGTTCCGGTGTCGCCGCACCGACCTGCTCGCCGCCGCGAAGCTCGCGGTCCAGGTGGTGGGGACGGCGACGCCCCAGGACCGGCTCATCTCCGGCGTCCGCGTCCACGTCGGTGCCGACCTCCGCCTCGCGGCGACCGACCACGAGGGGTGGATCTCCGTCGGGGTGGGGTGCCGGCCCGAGCGGCTGCGGCCCGGTGCCCTCACGGTCAAAGACCCGAACCGGCTGATCGCGATGCTGGCCGAGTGCCGCGACGAGGACGTCGAGTTCACCGGCGACGAGTACGAGGGCTTCCGGCTCGCGTCGTCGGGCGGGACGTTCACCTTCGCGGCCGGGCCGGTCGCCCACTCCGACCCCGAGCCGCCGGCCCCGTCCGCCTGCCGCGTCACGCTCTCGCCGGCGGACCTGGCGTCGCACCTCGCCGCCGTGCTGCCGATGGGCGGTCGGCCGCGGCTGAAGATGGGCTGGCAGTTCGCGTGCAACGGCGTGTGCCTCGCGCCGCTGGCCAAGTCCCTCCGACTCTCAGCGACGGACTTCAACCGCACCGGGGTGGCGGACGTCCCTGCCGAGGTCACCGATCCAAGCTACACGCCCGGCGTCATCCCCATCGCGGCGGCCCGGCTGATCCGCAAACTCGCACTGGCCCACGCCGCGGACGAGTTCACCGAGTGCGACCTGTACCTCGAACGGACGCGGCTCGTCGCCGAGTTCGACCTCGTCGCGTTCACGACCCGCTTCATGGAAGGCAAGGTCCCCGACCCGGTCGACGTGCTCTCTGGCGTGAAGCGGACGGCCGAGGTGCTCCGCGACCCGCTCCTCTCCGCGGTCCGCGGCGTCGAGAACATGGTCGGAGAAGACGGGCTAATGACCGTGGCCATCGACCGGGGCTACGTCACCGTGTCCGCCCGCTCGTCGAAGTTCGGCTACGGAACGGTGTCGGTTCCCGCGGGCGGGTTCAAGGGCGAATGGTCGGGCGTTGCACGGGCGTCCGACGTGGCCCTGGCCCTGGCCGCGGCACCGTCCGACATGGTCGCCGTCGGACCGGGCGGACCCGCCCAGCACTCGCTCACGGTCAAGGCCGGCGTCGCGTTCTACCTGTTCGACGGTGCCCACCTGAAGGCGGAGGGTGATGCCGATGGCGAGTGACGCCCCCGCGGTCGAGTTCGCCGGCGACCGCATGTCGGTCAGGTTCGACCGGTTCGGCCCAGCCGCCTACGCCCGCTTCTTGCAGGTCAAGCGGCTGCCGGAGTCGAGCATCGAGTTCGACCCGGCCGACGAGTCGTACACGGTCACGGCCCCGGCCCGGTTCGCGGCGTTGCTCGGGGCCGTCCGCCCGGCAGCCGCGAGGCCGGTCCGCATCGCCTCGCACCTGTTCCCGGACCAGCGGCAGCTCACCCGCCAGGCCCTCGACGCCAAGCGGTTCGCCCTCTGGTGCGCGTGCGGGTTCGGCAAGACGCCGATGGGCCTGGAGTACGCCCGGATCGTTCAGTCCCTCACCCGCGGCCGGGTGCTCGTCGTCACGATCGCGGAGGTGGTCCGCGAGTGGCAGGAGATGGCCGAGCGGTTCTACAAGGGGAAACTCAACCTCTACCGCGTCCGCTCGAAGTCCGACCTTCGCGAGTGGTGTACCAGCGGCGAACCGGGCATCGCGATTGCCAACTTCGAGAAGTTCAACCCGGACAAGGGCAACCACCCCGGCTCCGAGGTCGTGAACGAGTGCCGCCACCTGGCCGGGTTCGTGCTCGACGAGGCCGACCGGCTCCGGGCCAGCGGCGGCCGGCAGAAGTGGGCGTTGTTGAAGTCGTGCAAGGGGATCGAGTACAAGCTCGCCCTCACCGCGACCCCGGCCCCGAACGACCTGATGGAGTTCGCGTCCCAGGCGTCGTGGCTGGAGAAGATGCGGACCGAGACGGACATCATCTGGACCTACTTCACCCGCGACCCCCGCACCCAGAAGTGGACGGTGAAGCCGCACGCCCGGGCCGCGTTCTTCGAGTGGATGAGCACCTGGAGCGTGTACGTCAACGACCCCCGGCGGTTCGGGTGGCGGCTCGACATGCCCGAGGTGCCCGACCCGGACTACCGGATCGTCGACGTGCCGGCGACGCCCGAGCAACTCGCCGTCGCGTCGGACATCACCGCGGACCCGCGGACCGGCCAGCGGTGGATGCCCGGCTGTGCCCCGGTCGGGATCGTCCAGCGGGGCGACCTGTCGCAGGTGGCCAAGGGGTTCCGGTACACCGCCGCCGGCACCCGGTTTATCCCGTCCGAGAAGCCGGGCGTGGTCGCCGACATCGTCCGCCGCGAGGCCGCGTCCGGGGCCCAGGTGCTCGTCTGGACCGAGTACGACGCGGAGGCGGACATCCTGCTCGACGCGATGCGGGACGTCGGCGGCGTGGCCCGGCTGACCGGTGCCGTGAAGCCGAAGGACCGACCCGGCGTGCTGGACGCCTTCCGCCGCGGCGACGTGCGGGTGTTGATCGGCCGGGCCAAGATGCTCGGCTACGGAATGAACTTCCAGTTCGTGTCCGCGATGGTCTTCTCGGGATTCACCGACTCGTTCGCGAGGCTGTATCAGGCCGTCCGCCGGGCCGTCCGGTTCGGGCAGACGGAGCGGGTCCGGGTCTACTTCCCGGTCGTCCGCGAACTCGAAGGCGACGTGTGGGACAACCTCGACCGCAAGCAACGCGAGTTCCTCTCCGCGGTGACGGAGATGGAAGACGCCTACATCCGGGCTCGGTCCGGAATGAAAGGGGTGACCGGGTGAGCGAAGCGACGTTCGACATCTGGAATCAGGACTGCATCGCGGGAATGGCCGAACGGCTCAACCCCGAGTCGGTCGACCTGATCGTGACCTCGATCCCATTCGAGGAACTCTTCACCTACTCGGGCAAGCCCGAAGACGTGGGCAACAACGGTTCGACCGTGGACATCCGGGCCGGCCGGTTCGCCTTGAACATGCGGTTCGTGGTTGACGCCGCGTTCCGCGTGATGCGACCAGGTACGAACTTCTGCTGTCACATCCAGCAGCTGCTGGCCTACAAGAATCAGCACGGCTTCATGGGTCGTCGCGACTTCCGCGGGGCGATGGTGGACGTGTTCGGGGCGGGCGGGTTCCAGTTCGTCGGCGAGATGGCGATTCCCAAGAACCCGCAGATGATGGCCCAGCGGCTCAACCTGCACTCCCTCCAGTTCAAGACGGGCGTCTCGCGGGACGGCAACCTGCTCGCGCCGGCCGTGAACGATTACGTTCTGATCTTCCACAAGCCGGGCGACCACCCGACCCCGCCGAAGCCTCTGTTCGACAAGAAGAGGAACAAGTCCGGCTGGGTGACAACCGACGAGTGGGTGAAATGGGCCTCCGGCATCTGGGCCGACGTGCTGGAAATTGACGTGCTGGACGGGGCCCGCGGCCACAAGGAGCAGACGCACGAGAAGCACGTCTGCCCGCTCCAGTTGGAGGTCATCCGGCGGTGCGTCTCCCTCTACTCGAACCCCGTCGACGTCCAGCCCGACGTGACGGTTCTCGACCCGTTCATGGGCATCGGCTCGACGGCCTACGTCGCCCTCGGCGGAAGGTCGCCGACGACCGGCCTGTCCCTCGAACATCAACGGAACGTGGTCGGCTTTGAGTTGAAGGAGTCGTACCACGCGGGGGCGGTCCACAACGCGAAGAAGGCGAAGAAGCAGTTCGAGCGGAACAAGGCCAGCCTCTTCGCCGGCGTGGGAGGGACTGACGTGGTTGACCTGAACCCCACCAACCCCTACGCGGTGGCGGAGACGATTGCCGCCCTGGTCGCCGAGCGGGACGCCGCCCGCCGCGTCGCCGAGTCGCTGGCCGAGCGGGTCGCGGCTCAATCCGCCCTCCTGACGCAGGCGGCCGAGCGGGAGCGGAGTTCGCGGGCCGAACTGAAAGCCGTCCGCGAGCGGGCGGAGGGCGTCATCAGCTTCTTCCGCGATCAGATCCGCCGGCGGGAGATGGAACCGCTCGCCCGCGCGGCCGCCCAGATGGCGCTGAACGCGGTGCGGAAGGCGGTGGGCGTCTGATGAGCAAGCGAAACCCCACCGTCGCGGCCGGCCGATTCGTCGGCACCGTCGTCCGCGACACCCGCGAGCAGACGGGGTACGGGTTCTCCGGGCTCACCTGCGACGCCTCCGACGGCGGCGGGCCGCTCATCGTCCCCGTCGTCGTCGACACGCTCCGCAGCGGGGACTACTCCCTCCGCGGCTACGAGGACCAGGTCGCCGTGGAGCGCAAGAGTCTGGCGGACCTGTTCGGCACGCTCGGCCAGGGCCGCGGCCGGTTCGAGCGGGAGCTTGAGCGACTCTCTGCGTTCAGGTTCGCGGCCGTCGTCGTGGAGGCGACGCTCCCTGAAGTGCTGCTCAGTCCGCCGCGGCACTCCGACCTGAACCCGAAGGCGGTCATCCGCTCCGTGCTCGCGTGGCAGCAGCGGATGCCGGGCGTCCACTGGTGGTTCGCCGGGCCGCGGCCGCTGGCGGAGGCCCTGACGTTCCGCGTCCTCGAACGGTTCCTGAAAGAGCGGCTCCGCGAGTCGCAACCTAACCGAAAGGAAGACTGACCATGTCCACCGCGTCACCCGTGAAGCGGACACTGTTCGAGATCGGGGCGGAGCTCCAGGCCCTCGACGCCCTGCTCGACGACCTCGGCGGCGACGTGTCCGACCCGGAGGTCGGGGCCGCGGTCGACCTGTGGTACGCCTCCCTCATGGCCGACGAGGGCCGCAAGCTCGAAGACTGGGTCGGCTACGTCCGCCAGTTGGAGATGGAGGTCGCCGTCGCCCGCGAAGAGGCGGAGCGGTTCCTGGCCAAGGCCCGGTCCCGCGAGGCCCGCATCGAATGGCTGAAGGGGGCGATGAAGTCCCACCTCGAACTGACCGGCCGGACCAAGGCGACCACGGCCGCGGGCCGCACGCTCGCGGTCCAGAAGAACGGCGGGAAGGCCCCGCTCGCGTGGGTCGGGGCGAGGGTCACGCCCGACGACGTGCCGGAAGAGTTCGTCCGCGTTGTCCGCGAAGTCGACACGGACAAGGTCCGGGCCGCGCTGGAGGCGGGCCGACAACTGCCGTTCGCGAAACTGGAAGAGAGGGGTACTCATCTTCGAATTCGATAACCGAAGTCGCTGCCTTCATAGCCGATCCTGCCATTCCGATAACCGATCCGCGAGGATTTATGCTCCCTGCCGACTGGTCCGCCGTCGCCCAGGTCTACGCCGACGGCGGCGTCATCCTCCAAAACCCGTCCCCCGACGGTGGTACGTTCGCCGCGGTCTGGGTCAACCGGGCGGGCGGCCGCGTGGGGTTCGCCACCGGCTCGGTGACGCCGGCGGAGGTCGGCCGGCCCTGGGTGTCGAACAACCTCACCGAGGTGCTCGCCCTGGTGCTCGGCCTCGAACCGCTCCCCGACGGGTGGGCGGGCGAGGTGTTCTCCGATTCGCTCACCGCGATCCGGGCCGTCCGCGATTGCGCGACGCGGCCGAACCCGGACTGGCTGCCCGGCGACGTGTGGGAGCGGGTCCGCGGCGTTCGCCGGCGGCTCGGCCCGCTCTCGTTCGTGCTGTTGGGCGGACACCCCAACAAGGCGGAACTCGCGGCCGGACGCCGCAAGGACGGCAAGCCCGTCAGCGTCCACAACGTCAAGTGCGACGAGCTTTGCGGCGAGGCGGCCAGGGAGATGATTCAGAAAATTCGGAAGACGGAGGCAGCGTCGTGACAGACCAAGATGCACTTATGGCAGCCATTTGTTCCAACCGCAGCGATCCTACGCCGCGACTTGTTTACGCAGATTGGCTGGAAGACCACGACCGACGCGATTCAGGTGAGGCATGTGCTAATTTATACGCGATCCGTGCCGAACTAATTCGACTTCAAATCTCAATAGCTGAACTGAGAGTGGCGTCGGACAACGAATGGTGCGCATACGGACTTTGTAGCCCATACTGCAGTGTTTGTCCTCAGTTGTCTCGGGCTGTTGATCGAGAGAAGCAGATTCTAGATGAGCATGAGCACATGTGGTATCCGATATCTGCTAGGGCATCCGCCAAGGTCTACAACATGGGATTCTTGGAGCAAATCGATATGACCCTTGCTAATTTTATACACCTTACATTTGAAGAAGACAATCTATACGGTTATCGCGATTTGGAACGGATAGAAATCATTGACCGCATCCCATCGGATAGCGGTGTCTGGACATGCAGACCTGTCGAAGATTTTTGGGGTCCGGATGAGTTTGACGCCGAAGAAGGCATGTGGTTACCAAGTTTCGACATAGAAAATAGCGACGCATACCAAGTGCAGAACGCTTTGCCTCCGAGTATTTTTGAGTGGTTGCCACTTGTGCTTCCAAGTTCGACCGGTTCGATTGCAAGCCGAGAGTTTTTTTACCGCAGCCGCGAAGACGCTCGATCTGCGCTCTCGAACGCTTGTCTGGCTAATCTTCGGGCCGATATCAAGGACACGATTCTCAGAAATCGCAAGTCCACGCCGCCAGATGATTTACGTTCTTTCGATAAGTAGTCATCTTTCAGGGGTATTTCCCCGAATCGGGTGCCAGAGTAGAGTCTATTTTCGGTGCCAGAAAAACGATGCGGCCCGAGCAGTGAACTCGGGCCGCATCTTGACCGCAGGCGACAGGGGTAGCTGTCATGATTAAGTTATCGGGCCAGTCTCGCAAACAGTCAACTTTTTTTGGAACGGGCAGGTGGATTTCTGCCACCCGCTACAACCCGTGCGGCGCGTGCGGCAGATTCGGAGAGTACTTTTGTAGGGTCTCCGAAGACGGCGGAGCCGCGACTTGCCGACACGAATCCTACCACAAGGACTTCGGCCAGGGCCACGAGAAGGTTTCCGAAAACGGCGAGCGGTACTACAGCTTTGTCAGCCGCGACGGGGCCAAGATCAAGCCCCAGGTCCGCACCGGCCCGCCCGAACGCCACCCCGACCAGTCGCACTACGCGAACACCTACGCCGAGCGGTTGACCGAGCATCGTGCCAAGGCCCTCGCGGACCAGCTGGGCTTCCCCGGGTGGTTCGCCGAGAAGTTCAAGGAAATGGGATTCGGCTGGAGCGGGCCGCGCAAGCGAACCGCCGATAAGCCCGCCCTCCCCGAGGGCTGGCGGTTCCCCGAGCGGGACGGCCAGGGGCGGGCGATCGGCTTCAGCATCCGCACCGAGTGGAACGCGAAGCGGCAGGACGGACCTCGCGGGATGCACCTGCCGCCCGGGTGGTTCGACCTCGCCGTCCGCAAAAAGCTCCTCCTCGTCGTCGAGGGCGCGTCCGACACTGCCGCTTGCTACGGTGCCGGCGTGTCCGCGATCGGCATTCCTGCGCTTCGGGCTGGCCGCGAGCACCTGACCGAACTGCTCGCGCCTTTACCCGACTTCGTGAAGGTCGTCATGGTCGCCGAGCGCGACGAGAAGCCCGACGGGTTCTGGCCGGGGCTCATCGGCTCCCGCGACACCGCCAAGGCCCTCGCCGACGAACTGGGCCGCCCGGTCGGCTGGGCACTGATCCCCGGCGAACTCGGCCGGGCAGGACGCCCGGCCGAGTTCAAGGACTCGAAAGACTGGCTCGTCGCCAACGCCGGCACGACCGAGTTGTCCTGGCGGGCAGCCGGCGACCGGTACGCGAGGCTAATCCTCGCGGACGCGACGTTCGAGTGGCCCGGCGAGCCCGACCTGTCCGTCCCCGCGGAGATCGAACACCCGGAATGCCAGTGCCGCCGCCCCAGCCCCGGCCACCTCGCGGGCAAGCGGGGCAGCCCGCGCGAGGGCTTCGACGTCTACACCCGCTTCCGGTGCAAGAAGTGGGTCTGCGGCCACTGCCGCACGCTCGAAGCCCGGAAGTGGTACGTCCACCTCCGCGACATCCTCGTCGAGGCGGACGCCGCCGGCGACGGCACCCGCGACAAGAACCCCCACCCGTCCAAGCCGATCGTGGCCGACCACCTTCGCCTCTACTTCGGTGAGATGACCCCGCGACAGTTCGCCGCCTGCCGCGAGTCCGTGACGTCCGCAGCGGGCGAATATGCACGAATGCCCTGGCGAGGGTTAAACGACACCCACAAAGGGGACATAGAAGAGAATAAGGAGTCGGCTTTTGAGGCAGAGTCTCACGACGAGAAGAATGAGACCTTCCGCGTCTTCGCCGTAGTGCCCCCGGACCAGAGGCCGCCGCGGTTCATGCGGCCGGTCTGCCTCGCGGAGGCGCTCGCGTTGCTGGCCCAGACGATGGCTCTCCTCCGTCCGGACCCGGAAAAGAAGGCGTGCCACCCGGTTCGGACGTCCAAGGACTGGAACCTGCCGGAGCGGGAGCCGTCGCACTGGACCGTCGGGAAGGTCGCGTCGCTGACCCCCGAGCAGATCACCGAAGCCGCGTCCGCCGTTGGGCTTTCGGCCACGGTCAACCTCCGCCACGAGGACGTCCGGGGCCACCAGGCCGGCGTCGCCGGCCCGCCCGTTTACCGCTGGCTCTTCAACGAACTGGTGGCCAAGCGGGACGACGCCCCGGCCCCGTCCGTCGGCGACGTGGTGAACGCCTACTGGCGGTGGAAGCAACACCTTCCGGCGAACGCCGTCCCCTGCTGGAACGTGAAGGACGTCATCGAGTCCCGCCTGTGGGAGGGGCCCGACGCCCCCACGCTCGTCCGCCTCGCCGACGCGATCGAGCGGGCCCCCGAGCTCGAACAGTTCTTCCGAGACACCGAGGGCATCGAATGGCCCGGAGAGCAAAAGCCGCCGCCCAAGCCCAAGCGGATACGCCCGTCGTCGAAGGACAGGCGGTTCCAGGCCCGGCTCAGGCGGGCGAAGAACGGGGACGGCAACCCGATCCTGGACACGATCCGGCACTAGCAGGCTCGGGGTCCGGGCTCGCCGCAGGCGACGGCCTCACCCGCGTCCTCTGGGTGTCCCGGCGGCTCGACGTGGTCGAGGTGCTGGCCGCGCAGTTCGACACCACGGACCCGGTCGAGTTTCGGGGCGACGTGCCGTACTTCCGGCTCACGCCCCAGGTGCTCGCTTGGTTCAACGCCGCGGGCCTGGGGCTCGCCCGGCGGGTGGCCGACGGCAAGGCGTTGCACGCCGACTACGAAGAGTACGCGCGCGGCATGGCCCGCATGGCGGCCTTCGCGTTAGCCAACTTCACCGAGGCGGAGATCGAGGCCGGGGCACGCTACCCCGTGCTGCCCCCGATCCCCCAGGTGAAGCGGGTCGCGTGAGGCCGCGCGGCTTGATAGGATGGCGCAATCGCGTGCCAAACTTCGATTGCGCAGTCCGATTAGTTGTGCAAACGACTGCGCGGCGAAACTCCGAACTTTTAGTTGTGCGACTGTTAATATGATGCGGGTCCTTCCGAGGCCGCGCCCGCTCAGCACCCCACCGGGAACAGCCGCACGTTCGGCGAGAGTTTGTTTATCATTGACCTGATTTGAACATTGTTCAGACGGGGAACGTGTGAAAGAAGGCGAACAGCACCGCCAGAAAATGGCCGCGAGGTCTCGCCAGAAGAGCGAAGACGCTCGCGAGATCGGCCCACTACCTGACGTCGTGAACCCGCGCCGCAAGGCCCGCTGTGCGAAGTCGCTCAAGCTGTTCTGCCAGACCTACTTCCCCCGGCGGTTCTACCTCGGCTGGGCCTCGTTCCACCTGACCGCGATCGACGTGATGCAAGAGTGTACCGACGACGGCGGGCTGTTCGCGGTCGCCCAGCCTCGCGGCTCGGGGAAGACCACGATTGCGGATTGCGCGGTGATCCGGGCCGTGCTGTACGGGCTCCGCCGGTTCGTCGTGTTCGTCGGCGCGACCGACCCGCTCGCGGTCCGGGCCATCAAGCGGATCACGCGGGAGTTCGAGACGAACGACCTCCTGCTCGAAGACTTCCCCGAGGTGTGCCACCCGATCCGGTGCCTCGAACGCATCCACTCGCGGGCCAACGGGCAGACCCTCAACGGCTGGCCCACGCGGATCGGCTGGACGGCCGACGGCGTCACGCTCCCGACCGTGGCCGGCAGCAGGGCGAGCGGCAGCATCATCCGCGTCGCGGGCATCACGGGGGCGGTGCGGGGGCTGAACGAACTCGCACCCGACGGGCAGCCGCTCCGCCCCGACCTGGTCATCCTCGACGACCCCCAGACCCGCGGCTCGGCCGGGTCGCTGCCGGAGACGCGGTCGCGGGTCGACGTCATCAACGACGACGTGCTCGGGCTGTCCGGCCCGGACGTCACGATCGCGGCCGTGATGCTCTGCACGCCGATCTACAAGGGCGACCTCGCCGACCAGTTCCTCGACCGCGAGAAGAACCCGGAGTGGAAGGGCCAGCGGACGAAGATGCTTGAAGCGTTCCCGTCGCGGATGGACCTGTGGGACGAGTACTGGACGCTGCGGCAGACCGAGCGGCGGGAAGGCGGCGACGGGTCCGCGGCGTCCGGGTTCTACCGGCGGAACCGGAAGGAGATGGACGACGGCGCGGTCGCGTCGTGGGCGGACCGGAAGAAGAAGGGCGAACTGTCCGCCCTGCAAAGCGCGATGAACCTGTTTTACCGCAACCCCCGCGGCTTCCGGGCCGAGTACCAGTGCGAGCCGGAGGAAGAACAGGCGGTCGCGGACGCCCGGTCGATCGACGCGGACCGCCTGGTGAAGCGGCTCACCCGCGTCCCCCGGTGGGAGGTGCCCCGCGAGACGACGCGGCTGACCGCGTTCGTGGACTGCGGGAAGTCGGTGCTGTGGTACGCGGTCGCGGCGTGGGACGAGCGGTTCGGCGGCGGCGTCGTGGACTACGGCACTTGGCCGCGGCAGCCGCGGAAGCTGTTCGAGGCCCGCGAGGTCAGCCCGTCGCTGGCCGACCTGTACCCGCGGCTCTCCGAGGAACAGCGGCTGTACGCCGCCCTCCGCGACCTGACGAACGAGATCCTCGGCCGGCGATACCCGCGGCACGGAACGGACGAGATGGTCACGGTGGGCCGGTGCTTTGTCGACGAGGGCTGGCAGGACAAGGTCGTGTACCAGTTCTGCCGGGAGTCCGCCTTCGCGAACGTGCTCACGCCGTCGCAGGGGTGGGCCGCGAAGACGAGCAGCACCCGGCCGATGAGCCAGTGGGCGACGCGGCCCGGCGAGCGGTGTTCCCCGCCGACGCAGCCGGGCTGGCGGCTCGGGCCGGTCGGCACCGGGAAGGGCCGGCACTGCGTGTTCGACGCGGACGCGTGGAAGTCGTTCCTCGCGGAGCGGCTGGCGGCCGAGCCGGGCGGGCCGGGGTGCCTGCAACTGTTCGGCACCGACCCGACCGCGCACCAGCTTCTTGCGGACCACTGCTTCGCCGAGACGGCCGCGCCGGTCACGATCGGCGGGCGGACGTTCGACAAGTGGGCCGTGAAGCCCGGCCGCGACAACCACCTGTTCGATTGCCTCGTCGGCGCGACCGTCGCCGCCGCGGTGGACGGGGTCCAGTGGTCGTCGAACGGGTCCACGCCCGAAGCCAAGCCGACCGGACCGCGGAAGGAGAAGTGGTCGGACATCCAGGCCCGGAAGCTGGCCGCAGCGGGGGTTCGATGATGAGCAAGCCGAGGAAGGGGTTTCATTGCCCCACGTGCAAGGTGCAGTTGCGGATCGTCGACACCCGCCGGCGGGCGCTGGGGATCGTCTGCCGGCGGCGGAAGTGCCCGACGTGCGACTACCGCGTCCAGACCGAGGAGCGGACGAAGCAATCCGCCGGCCATTAGCGGCCCCCCGTCTACATCTAGTGCAGATCATTTCCGTCCGAGCACTTCCCCCATCCCGTCCGGAACTTCCTCCCCTCACAATTCACGCATCGACAGTGCGTGCGTTGTGAGGCGGTCTCTTGCCCCGGTCCACCGCGAAGCCCGAATCCGCCGGCCCCCTGTGCCCCGCCTGCGCGATCCCGATGGGGGTCGTGAAGACGCGCCACAAGGTCGCCCGTACCGAGCGGGTCCGCCAGTGCTCCTGCTGCGGCAAGCGGGTCAAGACCGTCGAGACCGCCGTCGCCGCCCCGAGCGTGAACCATGCCTGACGCCAGCGACATCGCCGAGACCATCGCCGAGATCGCGGCCGACGGCATCCAGTCCGCGACCCAGGACGGCCGCACGGCCGTGGCAAAGCCGATCGGCGAACTCGACGCGGCGCGGAAGATCGTCGCCGCGGAGTCGGCGGTCCGTGGCCCGAACGTCAACGGCGGCAGCCGGTCCCTCTGGGGTTCGCTCCGCCCCGCCCGCGTGATCCCGCCGGGGGGTGTCTGATGCCCCGGGAAGCCCCGCCCGTCATCCTCGACCAGTACGGCCGGCCCTACCGCCGCGAGGCGGAGCCGGTTCGCCGGTCCGGGTACGACGTGGCGAAGACGACGCCGGAGAACAAGAAGCACTGGGCGGAGGCCGACGGCCTCGCCCCGGTCAGCCAGTTGACGCCGGCGGTCCGCCGCACGCTGCGGAACCGCTGCCGGTACGAGGTCCTCAACAACTGCTACCTCGCGGGCATGGTGCGGACGCTGGTCGCCGACACGGTCGGGACCGGTGCCCGGCTGGAGATGGACACCGGCGACGCCAAGCTCGACGCGAACGTCGAATCGCTGTGGCGGGTCTGGGCCGCGGCGACCGACTGGCCGCTCAACAGTCGCGTGTTGTGCGGCGTCCGCTACGTCGCCGGCGAGTGCTTCGGCCTGTTCCGGGACTCGAAGCGGCTCGACCGCCTCGGGCTGCCCGTGACGCTCGACGTCCGGCTGATCGAGCCCGACCAGGTGACGGACGGCTGGGCCGGGGTGATGAACCCGACCGGGGACGACGGCATCGTCTGCGACGACGAGGGCGAGGTCACGGCCTACAAGGTCTTGCGGCGGCACCCCGGGGACAACCGGGCGTTCTCCGCCAGCCTCCAGCCCGACACGATCGACGCCCGCAACGTAGTCCACTGGTTCGTCCCCGAGCGGCCGGCCCAGCTCCGCGGCGTCACGCCGCTGGCCGCGTGCCTGCCGATCGCGGCCCAGTTGCGGCGGTTCACGCAGGCGGTCCTGGCCGCCGCCGAGTTCGCCGCCTCGATCGCCGGCGTCCTCGAATCGGACATGGCGGCGGACGCGGCGGCCCCGGCCGTGACCGAGGACCGCTACTACGACGTGATCGAGGTCGTCCGCGGGATGCTGCTGACGCTGCCCGCGGGCGTGAAGGCCAACCCGTTCAAGGGCGAGCAGCCGACGACCAACTACGAGATGTTCCTCACGAACAAGCTCCGCGAGCTGGGCCGGCCGATCAACATGCCGTTCGGGAAGGTGGCCGGGGACCACTCGCGCTACAACTACTCGTCCGGCAAGATGGACGACGCCCCGTACTGGGACGAGCGGGACGTCGAACGCCAGGGCCTCGAGTCGAAGTTCTTCGACCCCGTCCTCTACAAGTGGTTCGACTTCGCGAAGCTCGCGATCCCCGCCCTGATCCCCTACGAGGGGCAGTGGTGGAGGCTCCGGCACCGCTGGCACTACCGCGCCCGGCCGGTGTTCGACCCGGTGAAGGACGCTTCGGGCGACGAACTCAACCTGACCAACGGCAGCGACACCCTCACGGCGATCGCCGAGCGGGACGGGACGACGCTCGAAGTGTTGCTCAACCAGCGGGCCCGCGAGCGCGACATGTTCGTCGCCCGCAACCTCCCGCTCCCGCCGTGGCTCGCCGGGGCAGTCGCGCCGAACCGGACCGCCGATGGTCAGCCCACCCCGCAGGAGGCCGCCAATGCCCCGGCCTGACCTGTCGGCCCTGGAGAGTCTGGCCGTTCCCGCGTTCCCCCACGCGGGGGACCTCGCCGGCGTCTGGGCCATCGAGCCGCACGCGGGGTCGGCACTGTGGCAGCAGGTCCGGGGCATGGACCTTCACCGGCACGTGGCGGAAACGCCGAAGCCGAAGGTCGCGACGGAGTACCTGACGGTCCAGGCCCCGAACGGCGGGCGGGTTGCCCAGGTGAACCTGACCGGCACGCTGATGAAGGCCGCGTCCTCGATGTCGTCCGCGACGTCGACGGTCGCCGCGCGGCGGGCAATCCGCAAGGCGGCAGCCGACCCTGAGGTCGATGCGATCCTGATCGCGATCGATTCCCCCGGCGGCACCGTCAGCGGGACGGCCGACCTCGGGGCCGAGATCGCGGCCGCGGCGAAGAAGAAGCCCACGTGGGCCTACGTCGACGACCTCGGGGCGTCGGCGGCGTACTGGGCGGCGAGCCAGGCGGAGCGGGTCGTCGCGAACAACAACACCGCCCTCGTCGGCTCGATCGGCACCCTGCTCGTCGTGTACGACCTGAGCGGGGCGGCGGACAAGGAAGGGATCAAGACGCACGTCTTCGGCACCGGCCCGATCAAGGGGGCCGGCACGCCGGGCAGCGTCGTGAGCGACGAGCAGCAGGCGTACTTCCGCGGCATCGTCAACGACGCCCAGGTCGAGTTCGACGCCGCGGTTCGCAAGGGCCGCGGGCTCACCGACAAGCAACTGGCCTCGGTGAAGACCGGGGGCGTCTTCGGCGCGACCGAGGCCCTCGACCGGAAGCTGATCGACGCGATCCAGTCGTTCGACAAGACCCTGGCCGACCTCGCCGCCGAGGCGAAGCGGCGGGGTCGGACCCAGACCACCCGGGCCGCCGGCCCTGTCCCCGTGAGGAGTGCGACCGTGATTCAGGCCACCGACGACAGCACGGACACGGTCGCGACGCCCGGGCCGGCGTCCGCCGAGGCGATCATCCAGCAGCAGCGGGCGGCGTTCGCGGCCGAAAGCCGCCGCGTCGCCGGGATCAACAAGGCCTGCGCGCGGCACCCCGGGATTGCCGCCGAGGCGATCGAACAGGGCTGGAGCGTCGAGAAGGCCGAGAACGCCGCGCTCAAGGCGGACCTCGCGGACCCGAAGATCCGGGCCGTCCACGCCGACGGCGGGCCGTCGTTCGCCTTCGGGGCCGGCCGGTTCCAGAAGGGCAACGGGACCCTCGCCGACGGCGTGACCGTCAACGTCGCCCTCGAAGCCGCGATCCGGATGGCGCTCGGCTCGAAGGTCGAGAAGGACTACGCCCCGGCGGCGCTGCAGGCGGCGGACGAGAACTTCCGCGGGTTCGGCCTGCAGCAGCTGCTGCTGCTCGCGGCGATGGAGGGCGGCTACCACGCCCGGCCCGGCGAGCGGGTCGGCACCGGGAACCTGAAGGCGGTCCTCCGGGCCGCGTTCGCGGAGGGCGAGCGGTCGGCCCACGTCTCGACGGTGTCGCTCCCCGGCATCCTCGGCAACGTCGCGAACAAGGAGATCCTGGCCGGGTACCTGGAGGACGACCAGACCTGGCGGCAGATCTCGAAGGTCCGCCCGGTCCATAACTTCCAGACCCACACGTCGTACCGGCTGCTCGACGACATGGAGTACGAGCAGGTCGGCCCGGCCGGGAAGATCAAGCACGGCGGCGTCGGCGAGGAGTCGTACACCCGGGCAGCGAACACCTACGCCAAGATGTTCACGCTGACCCGGCGGGACATCATCAACGACGACCTCGGGGCGTTCCAGGACGTCCGCACCCGCCTGGGCCGCGGGTCGTCGAAGAAGTTCAACAAGGTGTTCTGGGCGAAATGGCTCCAGGACAATGCCACGTTCTACACCGCCGCCCGGACCAACTACATCTCCGGCTCGACGACGAACCTGGGGACAGACGGCGTCGGGCTGGGACTTGGCGTCAAGGCGTTCCGGCAGATGCGGTCGCCCGCGGCCGACGGCTCGAAGGCGATCAACGCGGACACGCAGAACCCCGTCGGTGGCGCTCCCGGCGGCCGGCCAGAGATCCTGCTCGTCCCGCCCGAGTTGGAGTCGATTGCCGAAGTCCTTTACCGCAACCTCAACCTCGGGGCGGTGAAGAACGCCGACGCGAACATCTACGCCGGGAAGTACCGGCCGGTCGTCGCGTGGCAGCTCAGCGACGCGGCGTACGCCGGGTACTCGTCCACCGCCTGGTGGCTCCTGAACAACCCGGCGTACCTCGCGGCCGTCGTCGTCTCGTTCTTGAACGGCAACGAGTCCCCGACCGTCGAGTCGGCCGACGCCGACTTCGACACGCTGGGCGTCCAGTTCCGCGGCTACCACGACTTCGGCGTCGACCAAGCCGAGTACCTGGCCGGCCTGAAGTCGAAGGGCGCGGCATGAGGCGAGCCGGGCAGAAAGCCCGGCCGCCCGTCACCAACCAAGGGAGCCGACCGATGTCCGCACAGACCGCCGACCCCATGTTCACGCCGGACGGCCGCACGCTGCCCGGCACGCCCGCGGCCCGGATCGAGGCGGCCGTCGGCGAGGGGTTCAACGGGTCCAGCGAGGTCCACGCGGGCGAGGTCGTCGACCTCTGCCGCGGCCTCGACCCGAAGGAGAAGCCGGTCGCCGCGCTCGCCGCGCTGGTGGCCAACGCCGAGCGGCCCGGCGACCGGGTCCGGGCCCGGCAAGACGACCTCCGGGCCGCGCTCGCGCTGGCCCGCAAGAAAGCCGCAGCGTAACCCGCTCGCCCCTCTTGGGCGAGACCACCGCGACCACCGACCGGGAGTGAGAGCCATGCCGGAAGCCGTCAAGTTCCAGGACTGCGGGGAGACCGTCGACTTCACCCCGGCCGCCGCCGTCGGCGGCGGGCAGGTGCTGCAGCTCCCCGACGGGCGGGCCGCCGTGCTGCCGGTCGACCTCGCGGCCGGGGCCCTCGGGGCCGCGGAGACGGAGGGCGTGTGGACGGTCGCCAAGACCGCGGGCATGGAGTTCCTCGACGGCGGCCGGGTGTACTGGGACTTCTCCGCGAACGCGGCCCACTACAAGAAGGTCAACGACCGGGACTTCTACGTCGGCCGGGCCTACGGCGACGCGGCGGCGGCCGCGACGGCGATGAGGGTCAACTTCAACGTCAACCCGGCGTACGACATCGACGCCCTGGGCGGCGACGGCGGCGTCCTGTCGGTCGCCACCGGCACGCAGGCCCTCGGCGGCTTCCTCCCGCCGCAGGCGTTCGGCAACTCGCGGGCCCTGACCCTCTCGGCGACGAACGAGGCGCAGTGCGTCGACCTGCTGTCGGTGGACCGGTTCGACGTCAACGCGAACGCCATCGCCGAGGTCGTCTTCCGGCTCGGGGCCAACGGCTCGTCGAACGCGGTCGACCTCAACTTCGGCATCGCCAACGGGACGAGCACGACCGACGCGGACGCCGTCACCGAGCACGTGTTCTTCCACGTCGACGGCGGCGACCTGTCGATCTTCTGCCAGTCGAAGGACGGCACGACGACCGTGGCGGCGACGGACACCACGGTCGACGCGACGGCCGGCTCCGCCGTGGCCAACCGGGTCGAACTGTGGATCGACACCCGCGACCCGTCGAACGTGAAGCTGTACGTGAACGGCTCCCGCGTCCTGGCCGGGACGACGTTCAAGATCAACGCCGCGACCGGCCCGCTGGGGCTGCTCGCCCACCTGGAGAAGGTTGTCGGCACGGCGACCGCCGGCCCGGTCTACGTGGACCGGCTCGCCGCCCGCTTCCAGGAGTGACGGCCCGCGGTCGGGAAGTTCGGCGGTTCCGCGGCGGCAGTGGCGGCAGTTCGCACCCGGAGGATCCCCATGTTCGTTTCGCTTTGCGTACTCCTGGCCGGGCTTGCCCTGTATGCCGCCGTGACCGCGACGTCCAGCCTGACCGTGTCGTGCCTGGGGAAGCAGTTCACGAACAACGTCAGCGTCGACGCCGACAACGGGGCGCTGACCGACAAGACGTTGGCCGCGGCGAAGACGGGCACCCTCACCACCCGGACCGACGCGAACACGGGCACGCTCACGATGACGAGCGGCCACGGCATCACGACCGGGGCGAAGATCGACCTGTACTGGTCCGGCGGCTCCCGCCGCGGCGTCACCGTCGGGACCGTCGCCACCAACTCCGTCCCCATCGACCTGGGTAGCGGCGACGACCTGCCGGCCGCGGCGACCGCGGTCACGGCGATGGTCGTGAACGAGGAGACGTCGACCTGGACGCTCACCGGGAACAACCTCACCCAACTGATCTGCGGCTGCAACAAGCCGTTCACCGTCGTCCTGCTCGACGGCTCGGACGCCGAACTGTTCGCGTTCGTTTCGACGTCGCCGACGGGCGGCTGCTACTTCTGGGAGTCCACCAGCGGGGTGACGAACCCGCTCGCCGGCGACACGGTCGCCAAGGTCCGGACCTCGCACGGCGACTCGACGTCGTCCCGCTCCGTGGTCTGCATCGCAGGGCTGAACTGATGGGCCTCCTCGACCGCGGGAACCGGTTTCTGAACAAGGCCCTGCCGCGGGCCGGGGCGGTGGCGATCACCTACACGCGGCCGGGCACGGCCCTCACCGCCACGATCGCCGACGCGGTCGCCGGGGTGCCGGTGGCGAACGTGACGCAACCGGGGCAACAGAACGCCCGGGTCGAGACGCAGGAGCGGGACTACCTGATCCCCGCCGCGTCGCTGCCCTTCGGTCCGCCCGTCGAAGGCGACCGGATCGTTCAGGAGGGTGTCGGGACGTTCCGCGTGGCGAAGCTGCCCGCGGGCAAGGAGTGGGTGTGGTCCGACGTGGAACGCACGCTCTACCGGGTTCACACGAAGGCGGCGTGACATGGCCTCCCGGATCGTCGAAGTCCGCGACGCCGTCCGGGACCGCCTTGCGGCGTGGATCGGGCTGGTCGATCCCGGCTCGGCGACGGTGACGACCCGGCGACGGCTGACGATCGAGGACGGGCAGCCCGCGGCCCGGACCGTGTTCGTGATGCCGGCCGGCTACAGCCAGATCGCCGCGGCGACGAAGACGGAAGACCTCAGCGAGTACACGGTCGCCGTCGTCGTGGTGGACCGGTTCACGGTCGACGACCTGCCGACGGCGACCGACGAGTGGGCGGACGAGTTGTCCGCGTGGGTCGAGGCCAACGTCTTCGCACCGCTCAACGTGATCGGGGTGCGACTGGCGGAAGACGTGCCGGTCGGGATGGACCCCTCGCCGCTCCTGGCGACAGCCGACGACGAGGGTCTTCACTGCGAGTCCGCGACCGTGGACATGGAGTACGACCCCGACGCCCTGCAGCAGTTTCAGTTGTTCTGGTCCGAGATGACGTTCGCCTTCCGTGAGGTGCGATGATGGCCAAAAAAATCGGCATCCTGGCTCGCGCCTACCGCAACACCGGGAGTTACAACTCGCCGGCGTGGACTGCGATGAACGGGTTCTCCGACCTGTCCGTCAACCCGGCCTGGGACAAGGCCGACGCCTCGACCCGCGAGTCGCGGGTGAAGGGCGGGCTCAAGACGATGGTCGACATCGCGATCACGGGAAAGTACCGGGTCAGCAACACCGACGGGAACTACCTCGCCCTCTTCGGGGCGGCGAACGACGACACCGTCCTCGACCTGCTGATCCTGAATGGGCCGCTCGACCAGGAGGGCGTCCGCGGCTACCGCATGGACGCGCAGGTTTACAGCGCGAACGAAGACCAGGGGCTGGGCGTCGCACTGTACGACGAGTTCAGCTTCTCGCCCTACATCTTCGACAACCCGCCGAAACTGGCCGTGGTCGGGAGCGGCGGGGCGATCACCTACACGGCCCTCTAATGGCTGGCGGCATCGGCTTCAACCTGGGCGGAAAGGGGCTCGCCTTCAACCTCCGACTGGAGGTCGCGAAGGCGAGCTTCTTCGACCGCGCCAAGGTTGACAGGGCGATCGACGCGGGCACGAAGCGGGTTCTGTCGCGGTTCGGAGCATACGTCCGGCAGCGGGCGAGGACCTCGATCAAGAACCGCAAGGGGGCGTCGAAACCCGGCACCCCGCCCCACGCTCACATCTACGTCACCCGCACGAGCGACAACCCGCGGTCGGCCAAGAAGGGCGCGAAGCGCTGGCTGTTCAAGTCGTCCATCGTGTTCAGCTACGACGCCGAGCGGAAGGCCGTCGTCATCGGGCCGACGCTCCTGAACGGCAGCCAGCGAAACCCCACCGTCCCGGAGCTGCTCGAAAAGGGCGGGGTCATCCCCGGCGACGGGCGAACGCTGGCGATCACGAACGCCGTGGGCCGGGACGCGAAGGGGAAGTTCGTCACCGGCGGCCGGACGTTCGTGAAGGTCACGGGCTCGATCCGCTACCCGGCCCGGCCGTACATGCTCCCGGCGTTCCGGGCGGAGCTGCAGGGCAAGCTGGCGTCGCAACTCAAAGGCTTCGTGGGGAGGGCGGCATGAGATCATTCGCGGACAACGGCGGTCGGACTTGGTCGATCGCGGTGAACTTCTGGACGTGCCGGCAGGTCCGCGACCGCGTCGGCGTCGACCTGTTCAAGCTGATCGAGAACAACCTGACCCCGCTGGCCGACCTGCTCAACGACCCGGTGAAGTTCTGCGACGTGCTGTTCGTGCTCGCCTCCGACCAGGCGAAAGCGGCCGGGGTCACGGACGAGCAGTTCGGACGGTCGCTGGGCGGCGACTCCTACGGCCAAGCGCAGACCGCGTTCTTCGAGGCACTGATCGATTTTTTCCCCGACGCCCGAGCCCGCGACGCGATGAGGAAGATCCTCACGGCGGCTCGGAGGACGGGGGAACTGCTGGTGTCCGAATTGGAGAAGACGATTCCGGAGAACGACTCTGGCTCTACGCCCACGAAATCGCCGGAGCCGCCGGAGCCGACATCGACCGACTGACCATGCGGGAAGTCGAGGCGGTCGCCGCCGGGCACTACGACTCGCAGGTCGCACTGGTCGCCATGATTGGCCTGTCGCTCGCCGGCCAGCCGATCCCGCCGAACCCGCACCGGGGCGGCGACGAACCCGCGACCGCGGCGAAGTCGCCCGAGCGGATAGCGGCGGAAAACAAAGTCGGCTGGGCGATGCTCGACAAGTTCTTCCAGGGGAAGTGAGCCATGTCACTATCGGGTTCCGGCGGGGCGGCGGGCGGCGGGATCCAGGCTGGCAAGGCCTTCGTCGAACTTTACCTGGACGACTCGAAGGCGAAGTCGGGCCTCGGCCGGATCAAGGCTTCGTTCTCGACGCTGGGCCAGTCGCTTGCCAAGCTCGGGGCCGGACTGGGCGGCGTCGGGTCCGTCGTGGCCGGGAATCTCGCCGGGGCGTTCAAGGTCGCCATCGACCGCGGCGTTGAGTTCCAGCGATTGGGCGACAAGCTCGGCGTCCCGGTTGAACAGATGAGTGCGTTCGCCTACGCAGCCGAGACGACCGGCGTTTCCCTCGACGACCTGAAGGGCCACTTCGAGAACCTGGCCGAGCGGGTTGCACAGGGGGCAATGGGCTCCGGCGAGGCCGCGGACACGTTCCGGCGGCTCGGCATCAACGCGGCGCAACTGAAGCTTCAGAACCCGGTCGATCAACTCATCACCCTGTCCGAGTCGATGAGCAAGGTCACGAACGAGACGGACCGGCTCGGGATGCTCTCGACCCTCGGCGGCGACCAGTTCCAGTGGCTGAACTCGCTGTTCAAGCTGAAGCCCGACGGAATCCGGGCGTTGATGTCCGAGGCGAAGGGACTCGGGGCCGTCGTCAGTGGCGAGGAAGCGAAGCAGGCGACGGAGGCGTGGGGCGCTCTGAACCGCGTCTGGACGGCTGCGAAGAACGGATTCGTCTCGCTCGGTGCCGCGATGCTCCCGCAGGTGGACAGCATCAAGTCGGTGTCGGACTCGATCGTCAAGGTGATCGGCGACTCGCGAGAGTGGCTGTCCCAGAACAAGGAAGTCGTCGTCGCGGTGGCGGGCGGGGCCGCCGCCCTGGTCGGGATCGGCGGCGGGCTCATCGCGCTGGGCGGCGTGTTCGCCGGCGTGTCGGCCGGCATCTCCGCGATCGGCGTCCTGATCGGCCCGGTGACGGCCGGGTTCGGGATCTTGACGGCGACGGTCGGGGCGTTGCTCACGCCGGTCGGGATCTTGACCGCGGGCATCGCAGCCGTGGGCCTCGGGCTCGTCGCGTTCACGAAGCAGGGGCGGGGGGCGTTCGAGTCGGTGAAGGGATCGGCCGTCAGCGTCGGATCGGCCCTCAGCGGCTGGGCCGGGGGCGTGCGGGAGACGGCTACCCAGGCGTGGGGCGGGATCTCCGACGCGATCAAAGCCGGCGACCTCGGTCTCGCGGCGAAGATCGCCCTCGCAGGGGTCAACGTCGAGTTCACGAAACTGGTCGCCAAGCTGACGGAATACTGGGTCGCGTTCAAGGACGTGTTCGTCAACACCTGGAAGGACGCTGTCACCGCCGTGAAGCTGACGGTCTCGGGGATGCTGATCGACCTGTCGAAACAGTTGATGATGTCCCCGTGGTGGCGGAAGTACACCGAGCGATTCGCAAGCGGGGCGAGCCGAGTCACAGGGTTCCTCGGCGCGAACGAATCGTCCGCCAACTGGCAAGCTGCCGCAAACCACATCGCCACGATCAACGCTTCGGGTGCGACGCCGGAACAGATCGGCAAGGCCTTCGACGAGTTGAAGAAACTCGACGAGGCGAACATCCTCGGAGCACGGGACGGGCAGCGGGACCGGGACGCCGAGTTCCGAAAGAACCAGATCGCCGACGCCAAGAAGGAAATGGACGAGGCGATGGAAGAACTGGACTCGCTGCGGGAAACCGCCCGGATGAAGGCGGCCGGGATGTTCGCCCCGGACAAGTCGCCCGGACAGGCACCTCCGACCGCGTCCATGATCCTGTCGTCGTCCCGCGGGCAGTTCGGCGGGGCGTTGGCGGAGCAGTCGCTGGGCGGCGGGACGATCGCCGAGAAACAGTTGAACGAGGCGAAGGAGACGAACGACTGGCTGCAGTCGCTGGACAAGAAACTCGCGGAGGAGCTCGACCGCGAGCGGGGGGCGGTGTGGACCGTGACGGGTTAATCAAGCAATCCAGATTCTTTCATGCCGACTCGCCACTTACCGTCTTCGAGAACAAAAACCATTGTTCCCTTATCAACGCCGTCTACGGATGACCGGATTATAACGCGGCCCGGCTTTCGGTCTTCAATCTTCAACTGTGTCTTATCGACTACCTTGGGGTCTTGATTGGCGTTCGATCGCGTTGCGAGTTCAAGAATAGACTTACGCGTTGATCCTTTTGGAAGATTCGCTTCCTTGTCGACTCTATCAAAGTCGGCCTTTGTTGCTGATGAAAGAGAGGCCAAGTAAATCTGTGGATCGGTTGAGACAAAGTCTTTCATCGCTTGTCTCGCACCGACGATTGGGTCAGGCTCTTTCGGTTGAGAGCAACCAATGGTCGCAACTACGAGCAGCATCGCGAATCGCATGGTGAGTTCTCAGAGGAGTCAAAATGCCGGTCACGGTTAAAGAACTCGCCGACTCCCGGCCGCTCTCCCTCGGCGGCGGGTCGCCGCAACTCACGGCGAAGTACGTCGCGTTCGGGTCGCAGGACGAGGGCGAGGTTCTGGCAGCCGTTCTACTCCTGACCCCGGCGACTTACCAGGGGTTGTGGCGTCAGGCGGCGAAGCTCGACCCCCAGGGCGGCGGCGTCTGGTACGCGGACGTGGACTACTCGATCCCCACCGACGGGACGAACCAACCCGAGCTGCCGGACCAGAGCGAGGAGGGCGAGCAGACCGAGCAGCCCGAGCCGTCGGACTCCGAGCCGCTCGGCCCGGAGTGGTCGTTCAGCATCGGCGGCGGCACGAGGCACATCACCGAAAGCCGTTTCGTGCTGGCCGTGTACGGCGCGGACGCCCCGGACTTCGGAAACTCGATCAACGTCACGAAGGACGGCGTCGAGGGCGTGGACATCCAGGCCCCGCAGTTCGAGTTCACCTATTCGCGGAAGGTCGCCTCGATCAACGCCAAATACCTGCGACTGCTGGCCGAGTACACGGGCACGGTGAACAACGGCACCTTCAAAGGGTTCCAGCGGGGCGAGCTGCTGTTCACCGGCGTGGACCCGCAGTACAAGCCCGGCGACGGGTGGTCGATCACCTACAAGTTTTCCGCGAAGTTCAACCGCACGGACAACATCGACCTTGGCGACATCGTCGTGACGGGGGGGATGCGGGGGTGGGACGTGCTGAGCGTCGCATACGCCGACCGCAGTGACCCGGCGAGCGGGCGGATGGTGAAGGTTCCGATCGGTGCCTATAAGCACGTCGTTTACCAGTACAAGAACTTCAAGAAGCTGGGGATCTGATGGACCCGACCCGGCACTTCTTCCCCGGCGACAAGGGGCCGACCTCCTTCCAGACCATCAACGGCTGGCAGGACGCCGCGCGCGACTTGCGAACCCGCCGCGCAGGTCGTGACGGTGGGTTGCCCATCTCCGAAACCGGGGCGGCCCCCTACGTCGAGTGCCTTGTCCGCAACGACACCGGGGCGGACCTGCCGCCGTGGTCCGTGCTTCGCATCACCGAGGCCGTCGTCTCGCCCCTCGACCTGCCGTTCGAGTTCCAGTCGAAGCCCACGTTCGCCGGTGCCGAGCCGGTCGCGGCGACGGACCCGGTCGTCGTCACCCGCGAGCCGATCCCGGACGGGGAGTTCGGGCGGGCCGTCATCTCGGGGCCTGCCGTCGTCGACGTGAACGTGGTGGACTCCGCGCACCTGTACGCGGTCCCGCGGGTGTCGGACTCGACGAAGCTGGACTCGGCGACGACGGGGCCGATCCGCATCCTGTGGCGGGAGGCGGGTTCGAGCGGGACGAAGCGGGCGGCGGTGCTGCTGCTGAACGATGGGGCGGGGCCGGGCGGCCCGGCCGAGACGATTGACGTCGTCACCGAGGTTTGCCCGATCTGGGAGGAGTACGACGACACAGGTCCAACCGGACCCACAGGGCCAATCGGTCCAACAGGCGGAACAGGTGCGACCGGTAGCACAGGCGCGACAGGCCCGACTGGTCCGACGGGAGCCGCGGGGACCAACGGGGTCGCAGGTGCCACCGGTCCCACGGGGGCGACCGGGGCAGCCGGCCCGACGGGTCCAACTGGTCCGGCTGGGTCAGCGGGTTCCGCGGGGGCGACGGGCGCGACTGGACCCACGGGGCCGACCGGGGCCGCGGGCACCAACGGGACGAACGGTACCAACGGGGCCACCGGTGCGACCGGCCCCACGGGGGCGACCGGCGCGGCGTCCACCGTCCCCGGCCCTACCGGACCCGCCGGGCCGACCGGTGCGGCGGGGGCCACGGGGGCCGCGGGTCCAACCGGCCCGACCGGACCCACCGGCGCGGCGGGGGCCACCGGCCCGACCGGGGCGTGCGGGGCCACGGGGCCGACGGGCCCCACCGGCCCCACCGGTCCGACCGGCCCCACGGGGGCGGCGTCGACCGTGGCGGGGCCGACTGGCCCCACGGGCGGCACCGGCCCGACGGGGCCGTCCGGGGCCACCGGGCACGTCGGCGGCTGGACCTACACCTTCTCGACCGCGACCGCCGCGGCCGACCCCGGGGCCGGGTTCCTGCGGTTCAACAACGCCACCCTCGCCTCCGTCACGAACCTGTACGTCTCCGAGTCCGACGGCACGAGTATCAACATCGCGGCGATCCTCCAGTCGCTCGACGACTCCACGACGGCCGCGAACCGGGCGACGGTCTACGTCCGGAAGGTCGGTGCCCCCTTGAACTACGCCGCGTTCCGGGTCACCGGGGCGGTGACGGACAACGGGACGTGGGACACGATCCCCGTGACCTTCCTCGGGTCGGACGGGACGCTGGCCAACGGGGACGCGGTCTGGATTCACTACGCCCCGACCGGCGACCTCGGGGGGACCGGGCCGACCGGCCCGACGGGGCCGACGGGCGGGACCGGGGCCACCGGCGGGACGGGGCCGACCGGGCCGACGGGGGCCACCGGCGGCGTCGGCCCCACGGGGACGGTCGTCGCGTTCGCGGGCGTGACCACCCCGACCGGCTGGCTGCGGTGCGACGGGGCCGCCGTCAGCCGCACGACCTACGCCGCCCTGTTCGACGCGGTCTGCTACGCCTTCACCGGCAACACGACGAACGGGTCGCCGGACATCTCCGGCGTCTCGGACACGCACATGGCGGCCCTCTCGGAGCTGATCGGCCGGCCGCTCTCCGGGTCCGGGCTCGGGGCGAGCCGGACGATCAGTTCGCTCTCGACCTCGGGCGGCGGGGTCATGATCGTGACCATGTCGGGCAACGCGACCGCGACCGCGACCGGCGTGGCGGTCCGGGCGTGCCCGTTCGGGATCGGGGACGGGACGACGACGTTCAACGTGCCGGACCTCCGGCGGCGGACGCTCGTCGGCATCGGCGGGGCCGGCTCGGCGACGCTGGCGAACGCGCTCGGCAGCACCGGCGGGGCCGAAACGCACACGTTGGCCGCCTCCGAAATGCCGTCGCACAACCACCCGCCGGTGAGCGGGACGCCCGCCATGTGGAACCGCAACGCGGGGCCGAACAACGGGACCGTGAACCTGAGCCTCACCGGGGGCAATCAGGACTCGATCGCCAGCACGACCGGCAACACGGGCGGCGGCGGGGCCCACAACAACCTCCAGCCGTCGCTGGTGTCCACCTTCATCATCAAGACGTGAGGCACGACATGATCCCGGCGAGCAAACCGGTGACGGTCCCGGAGCGGACCTACGACAATTGGGGGCTGCTTTCGTTCGAGCTCCAGGTCCGGCCCGGCGACGTGGTGGACGTGGCGGCCGTCGTGCGGCGGTGCAACAAGGAGGGGTGGTCCGAACTGGACGACCACACGGCGTACCTGAGGGAAAGCGACATCGTCGCGGCTATGTCTGGCTCGCCGGACGCACTGTACGCCTTTGGCGTCGCGAAGGAGGCGCTGCTCCAGGCGGTGGCGAAACTCATGGACCTGCGAGGTGTGCGATGAGCGAGATGCAAAGCGAAGGCTGTCACGGCGTGCTTGGGCCTGGCCCGTGCCCCGTCGGGGCGACTGGCGAGTACATTCCCGGCCCTCCGAGCGGGCCGACGGGCGAGGTGGGCTGCGGGTGCGGCGGGGCGGCGGGGCCGGTAGGCCCTTGTGGGGCGATGGGATGGCCCGGGTCCGTGAAAAACCCCATCGTCGCGTGCCTGATGGTCAAGAACGAGGCTGCGACGATCGAGCGGTGTGTCGATTCACTCCGGGGCAAGGTCACCGTCATCGCCGTGGTCGACACCGGGTCCACCGACGACACCATGGCCGTCGTCCGTCGGCTCATGGAGACGAACCCCATCGCGGCGACCCAACGGCCCTGGACGGGGTTCGCGGAGTCCCGCTCCCACGCGATGGGGTTCGCCCGCAGCATCTACGAGGACGGCTACATCCTCGTCATTGACGCGGACCAGACGCTCGAAGGGGAGTTCCCGAAGGATCTGACCGCCGATGCGTACATGGTCGAGTTGCGGTCCGGCGTCCTTCGCTGGCGGAACCTGCTCCTCACGCGGGCGTCCCTGCCGTTCACCTGCCGCGGCGTCGCCCACGAGTACGTCGACTGCGACCGGCCCCACACGAAGGCGAACCTCGCCGGCGTCACCCTCGTCGAGCACGCCGACGGCGGCGGGCGGCCGGCCGGCACCCAGCCCCGCTGGGAACGCGACCTGCCCGCGCTGGAGGCGGCGATCGCGGAGAACCCGGACGACACCCGGTCCCTGTTCTACCTCGCCCAGAACCTGAAGGACCTGGCCCAGACGCTCCCGGCCGACCCGCGGGCGGCGGAGTGGCGGCGGCGGAGTGTCGAGACCTACCTCCGGCGGGCGGACCACCCCGGCGGGTACCAGGACGAGCGGTACTACGCGCTGTTCCAGGCGGGCCGGCAGCTGCTCCTCGCCGGGGACGCGGACCGGGGGCACGCGGTGCTGGTGCGGGCGGTGCAGTTCGGAGGGCCGGCCCGGTGGGAGGCGGCGCACGAACTCTGCCGGTCGCTCAACCGGGCGGGGATGTACCAGGTCAGCTACGGCGTCAGCCGGTGGGTGATCCAGCACAGGCCCGCGGCCGACGGGCTGTTCGTCCACGGCGACGTGGTCGATTACCTGATGGCCTTCGAGCACGCGATCGCGGCTTATTGGGTGGGCCAGTATCACGAGTCGTTCGAGTGCAACGACCGCATCCTGAAGCGGCCGGAACCGATGCCGTCGAACATCGTCGCCGCCGCGATCCGCAACCAGGCGTTCGCCAGCGACCGCATCTTGAAGGGTTGACGCGATGGCCATGCGCATCACCGGGTTCCGGCTCGTCAGGAAGCGGCTCGCGTTGCCGAAGGGCACCGCGATCACGGATGTCCCGTGCGAAGTCGTCACGGAGGATTGCGAGACGGCGTGTGCCGAGTGCGACACGACCTGCGTCACCGATTGCGAGTACGCTGCCGCCGGAGCCCCACGGCGGTACACGTTCGCGTTGGACGACGGGATGGCCGGCGGCGTGATGCGATTGGACTACGGCGAACCGTGCGAGTGGTCGGGCAACTGGAAGACGCTGACGCAAGATCAAGACGCCCTGCTGTTCTACGACGTGAATACATGGGCACTGCACTCCCCGGCGGACGGCTCCGGGGCGGTCTACGAGTCGGACGACTTCAATCCTTTAACTGGCGGGACATTCACGCTCGCCAATGCCGAGCCGGGCTACCAGTTAACGATCACGGTTGAGGCGGCTTGCACGCCAACAGGGTGCCCAACAATCGACACGATCACAACTTCGTGCTGCCCCGATCCAGTTCCCAAAGTTTTGTACATGAAATTTTCCAACCCGGCTGGTGCCTGCGTTGGATCGCCGCTCATCCGTACGTTTCGGCTCGACTACGTTGTAAACGGCTCCTACGGCGGATTCGTTCTGTTGGGAACGGGGTGGTGGTGGATCAACGGGGCGACCTCTGTCCCCGCAATGGACATCCCGCTATTCACAGGACATCCAAGCTACAGCAGCTTCATTGGCATGGCGTGCGGCAATCCAGGGGGGCCGGGTGGGGTGACTTTCTACAGGTACAAAGAAGGAACCACTCAAAGGTTCACCGGGACATGCTCCCCGTTTTTGATGGAGCATTTGGCGGCGACGGACCCCGGCTGGTGCAACGGCACTTATGAACCATC
The DNA here is from genome assembly GCA_964444365.1 of uncultured Alcaligenaceae bacterium. Classification (GTDB taxonomy): domain Bacteria; phylum Planctomycetota; class Planctomycetia; order Gemmatales; family Gemmataceae; genus CAYUHJ01. The sequence goes on from CAYUHJ010000012.1 coordinate 44,305, forward strand.
GGGGGCGGTTTACGACGTGACGGTCAGCGAGTTCGCTTAACTGGGATTCAAGGGAGTGCCATGTTTCCTTGCGTCCGCCGCAACCCGAATCACGACCCCGCCACCTGCAAGGCGTGCATCCGCCGGTCCGTGCGTGCCACCGAGCCGAAGGCCGATCGGGCCGCCTCCGCTCGCGTGTCGCTGCCCTGTCTCCACCTGGGCGAGCGGGTCCGGATCGCGGGGAGCGAGCGAGACTGGCGATTTTGCGCGGCGGGCGTTGACCACGGGCAGGGGCCGGGGGTGGTCTGCGGATGTCTGGGCTGCGGGCCGCGGTGCCCGAGGTACTCGCCGGGTGAAGTGGAGTGATCCCGCCGACTGCCGGCCATTACTGACCCCCGGCTACATGTAGTACAGTTTTTCGCCCCATCTCCGCGGCTGGCCCTTCGGCCCGGCAAGCCCGATCTGAGAATCAAGGGATCGACCCGCTCGGGGAATCCCTTGATCCACGCCGCCGTCATCGCGATCGTCCTGGCCGCACTCGCTCCGCGATGCCCGCATTGCGGTTCCCCGGAGCATGCCCGGCCCTCGCTGGACGTGCGGTCCGCGTACCCGACCTCGCACCGCTGCCCCGATTGCTGGAAGCCGCGGCCGTGACCGACCCCATCCTCGAACCCTGAGAGGTTTCCCCGTGGGACCGATCCGAACCCTCATCCGCGAACTGCTGTCCCCGTCGGCGGGCGGCGCGTCCACACCGACGGACACCCTGCCCCGAGCGGGGGACACGCCCGCGACCGGAGCCGGGGGAAGGCCCCCGACGAACCCTTCGGAGCCTCCCATCGGCTGGGCGTCGCCGACGCCGGCCCCCGACTCGTGGCAGGTGCGGTACGCCCCGCTCATCCGCAAGGTCGCGGCCTGGGCCGTGGCCGCCCTCGTCGGGGCGCTGCTCGCGAAATTGGGCATCCCGCCGGAGACGGTCCCCGTCCCGGGGCCGATGGTCGACCCGCTCGACAGCACGCCGTTCAACTACGAAGGTTCCCGCTACGAGGGTGGGGCCGAAGTGGAGCACGCGGAGAGCGACGGCCGGCCCTGGCCCCAGAAGCGAATCCCCTACCACATCGACTACGACAGCGCCGCCGGGCTCCGGCCGCCCCTGTCGCGAGACGCCATCAGCGGCGAGTTCCGCACCGCGTGGAACTGGTGGGCGGAGGGGTTAGACATCGAACCCATCGAGGTGACGGACGCGAACGCCGCGGTGGTGCGGATCAGGTTCGGCAAGATCGACGGGCCTTCGGGAACGCTGGCCTGGAGTTACCTGTCGGACGGCACCATGCGGCCGAAGGACCAGCTGTACGACGCCACCGAGCGGTGGGTCGCCGGGCCGCCGGCGAACGGGATGCTGTCGCTCCGGACGGTCGCCTGCCACGAGATCGGCCACGTCCTGGGGCTCGCTCACGACAGCCCGACAGCCCCGGCCGTGATGCGGCCGATGTACACCGCAAGCATTCCCCGCGAGCAGGCCCGGGACTACGAGCGGCTGGTCGCGCTGGGCTACCCGCGGCGGGCCAAGGCCCCGGCCGGCCCGGTGGACGTGCTTCAGATCCAGGGGCAGTTCCGCACCGCGGACGTGATCGAGGCGATGGAGAAGGCCGGGTTCAAGGTCCAGAAGTGAAGCCCGAAATAGCCGCGCCCGGCGATTCGCGGGGTTTCTCGCCGGCGGCCCGGCCGAACGGAGGGTGACGATTGAATACGCTCGCCCTTTGCGCCGTGCTCGGGGCGGCATCCTGGCCCGCCCCCGACGCCGCCCCGCTGACCCCGGCCGACGCGGTGCGGGCTGCCGCGGCCGACCTGAGACGGGTGGCGGCGGCGGACCCGGCGCGGGCGTTCCAGACGCGGTACCTGTCGGCGGCCCATCTCCCGGCAGGGGAGAGGGGAGAGGTCTACGCGGTCGTCTCCCACCACGTCAACGGGCTGAGCCGCGAGGCGGTGATCGTCCGGCCCCGGCGGGTGAGCGACTGGCTCTGGGCGGTGGACATCAGGGACTATGGCTGGAAGCGGGAGACGTTCGGGGCGCTGACGTTTGGGGCGGGCGCGGTGGAACCCTACTTCCACGTCCAGACGCTCGGGGCGGACGGCAAGACCCGCACCCCGGCCGGTGCCCCCTGGCTGCCGGCGAACGACCTGGCCTACCTCGTCGCGACGACAGGGAGTCAGACGCCGATTGTGCGGGCCGACTGGTTCTTCCACCGGACTTCGATCCAAGAGGGGAGAGACGGGTACGGGTACTACGACTTCCTCTCCCTGGCGAGCCGGGCCGATGCAGAAAAACTGGCGGGTCTGGACCGTGCGAAGGCCGAGGCGATCTACCGCGAGCAGGCGGCGGTGATCCAGGATTCGGGCGTGGCCGTGGCCGGGAGCCGGCAACTGTTCCGCTACTCGACGGTCGCCGGGAACTGGTGGGAGACGCGGGACACGCTCGCGGACAAGGGGCTCAGGGAGAGGAGAAACCCTGTGCGGAACCTGCTGGCCGACTACCAGCACGACGCCGAAGAGATCGTCTTCACGCTCCCGAACCGGTTGCCGGGGTTCTACCTGTCGGACGCCGCGGGGAAGGGGGTGGCATCCGCCCCGCCGGACATCGCGTCAGACAACCGAAGCCGCTCCAATGACAAGCGGGTCCACGCGGGGATGAGTTGCGTGCGGTGCCACTCGCGGGGCGGGCTGATCCCGTTCGACGACCTGTTCCGCGGGCGGTTCGACACCACCCTCCGGGCCGCAGACGACAAGCTCGAACGCCGACTGAAGAGCGTGTACCTGGGGCCGATCCAGCGGGCGTTCGACCGGGACGCCGACGACTACGCCGCCGCGATCGCCGATGCCTGCGGGCTAACCCCGGCGGGCCTGTCCGCGGCCTACGCCCGGCAGTGGTCGCGGTACGCGGACGAGCCGGTCACGTTCGAGCGGGCCGGGGCGGAGACGGGGTTCGAGCCGGCGGAGTTCCTGACGCGAATCCGGGCCTACGCGACCAAACAGCGGATCAACGACCCGGTGCTGCTGCTGTTCGTCGGCCCCGAACCGCGGGCGATGAGACGCGAACAGTTCGAGGAGCTTTTCCCCCTGTTGATGACCGCACTGGAGGCCAAGCCGTGAGTCAGCAGAAGCCGTTTACCGACGTGACGATGCCGCGGGACAAGCCGGCCAAAGGAGGACCAATGAACGAGCACATTCTTCAGTTCTTCGCGTACAGCCACCTGCCGCCGCACTTACAAGCGGTGAGCAAGCCGTTTTGCGAACTGGCTCATGGCATGGTTGGCGGTGATTCCGCGTTGCCGCGAAATCCAGAGCGGACCGTCGCGCTGCGGAAGTTGTTGGAGGCGAAAGACGCCGCGGTCCGGGCACTGTTGGCGAAGGAGTGACCGTGACCGTCGTCCCGAAGTGCCACATCTGCAACAACGGGAAGTCGCTCAAGCTGAGCGGGGCTTACAGGTGTTGCGGCTGCGGAAAGTACATCTGCAAGCGGCACCACAATCCGCGAAAGCCGTGGCCGACCTACTTCAGCCAGTATTCGTTCTGCACCGAGTGTAATCCGACGGGCAATGAGGGGCGGTGCGAGAAGTGCGAAGGAGCGATGATCCACTCCAGGCTCAAGGGGTATCACTGTGTCCGATGCAAATAAGCCTCCGCTCGACGTGCGGCGGACCTGCAAGGCGATTCAGGCCGACCCCGACGACCCCACGATTCAGTTCTGCTACGCCGATCCTGGCAAGGGGCGTCGATTCGCTGAAGACATGCTCCTATTCGCGTGTCCGGGATGCGGTCGCTCCGGCGCGATCCGCGCCGCCCACCCGAAGCCGCCGAACGGCAGCGGTGCGACGTGGGACATCACCGGCGGCTCCCTCGACGACATCACGACGCTGACCCTGTCGCCCTCCATCAACTGCGTCGGGTGCTGCGGGTGGCACGGCTACCTCAAAAACGGAGTGTTCGAGTCATGTTGAATCGCATCGCCTTCGTCGTCCCGCTCGCCCTCGTCGCGGTGCTCGTCGCCACCGCCCCGGCCTCCCCGCCGGCGGTCGTCGTGCAGCCGCAGTACGTCGTTCCGCAGTACACGCCGGCCTACGGGGTGCAGTACCCGGACCCGGCCGAACTCGCCGCCGCGGTGAAGGAACTGACCGCCGAGGTCCGCCAGCTGCGGGAGGCCCTGGGGCTCCGGGCCGGCGAGCCCGTCCCGCTGAAGGCCCCGGCCCCGCGAACTGCCCCGGCCGACGGCGTGTCGTTGCTCCGGGCGAACTGTGCCGGGTGCCACACCGGGACCGCCGCGAAGGGCGGCGGACATGCGTTCGAGTTCGACAGCCTTCAGCCCCCGACGCTGAAGGCGTTCGCGAAGGAGGTCCTCGAAGGACGTATGCCGAAGGGCAAGGCTCTTGACGAGAAAACCCGCACCGCGTTGGTGCTGGCGTGTTTCGACCCGAAGAAGTGAGGTTCACCGTGAAGAAGTTCATCGCTCTCGCCGCCGCGGTCGCCGTCTGCGTACTGGGGTTCGCCCCGGTCGCGGAAGCTGGCCACTGCGCGGCCCCCGTTGTCCAACAGGTCTACGCCCCGGCCGCGGTCGTCGCGCAACCCGTCGTGGTCGCCCCGGTCGTGACGGTTCAGCCCGCCGCGGTCGTCGTCCCGAGCGTGCCGCTCGTCCAGGCCGTCCAGGTGTACCAGCCCGCCGCGATCGTCGCGCAGCAGGTTCAGGTGCAGAAGGTCGTGCAGGTGCAACAGGTGCAAAAGGTGGTTCAGCAGAAGCAGGTGGTCCGGCAGCGAACGGTGATCCGCTAACTGTCGCCACCCCGAAGCAGAGCGGCCCCGGGGATTCCGGGGCCGCGTTCGTTTCAGATCACCCCCGCCGCCCGCAATGCCTTCCGCACGACCTCCCACGTCGGCAGGTCCGCCCGCCGCGCCGCGAGTTTCAACCGCTAGCTCGGCCCGCCAGCGGCGGCGGTAGCGGCGGCCGTACAGCCGGGCGCGTTCCAGCCAGTCGGCCAGCTGCTCGGGCGTCAGCCGGTCGAGCCGGTCCCGCCGCTCGCGTTGGATTCGTTCGGCGTGTCGGGCGTAGGTCGCGGCCGTCTGCCGCCGGACCCGCTCGCGGTAGGCGGGGTCCGTTCGCATCCGCTCGCGTTTCCGCTCCCACCGGCGGCGTTCGGCCGCCTTCAGTTTCTCCGCGGCGGCCGGGTCGGTCCTGGCCCGCTCCCGCAGGACGGCGAGCCGGGCCTTCGCGTTCGCCGCGGTCCGTTTTTTGTGCCGGTACGCGTGGGCCGCGTACCAGTCCCGCGACCGGGTTTTCTGGAGGTTCAGCCGGCACGCCCGCGAGCACGCCGTCCCCCCGCCCGCCCGCGGGGGGATCGGCTTCCCGCAGGCGAGGCACGCGGTCGACCGGCAGGCCCGGCACGCCGCCACGACGTGCCGGGGGTTCATGTTCAGCCGGTACGGGAGCCGGGCCAGCGGGTAGACCTCCTCGGCCCCGCACTCGCACCGGCACAGCCACCCGGACATCAGCCGGCCGAACCGCACCGACCCGGCCCGCCCGACGACGGTCAGCCTCCCGAGGACGCGGCCGGTCAGGTCGACGGGGGCCGGCATCAGTTCGCCCCCCGGCGGAAGGCCGGCCGCCACCACTCGTCGCGGCCGTGGTCGATCTCGTCGCAGTGAGCCCAGAACCACCGCACCGCGGCGGCGATGGCCTCCCCGTGGAGCGGGGTCAGCACCGCGAGTCGCCGCGACAGGTCCGCGGCGTCGACCCCCCATTTCGGCCCCAGCCCCTCCGCGTCCTGCACGTTCCAGGCGATGGCCGCCAGGACCGGCAGCTCGGTCTCGGGGTCGCGGAGTTCGAGGCACCCGCTGTTCGCGTCCGCGATGGCGTTCCACTCGGCCCGCGTCAGCACCGCGGACAGCTCGCGGGTCGCCTGTTCGACGAGCCGGGCGAGGCGTCGGGCCGGGCCGGTGGCGCAGGCCGTGGGGCCGTCGGAATCCAGGCCGTAGCCGAGCACCGCGAGGGATTCGGTGTCGGGGATGAACAGGACTCGTTTTTTCTCGGTGGGCATCGGTCGCTCGGGAGTTTGGAGGGGAAGAACGCCCCGGCCGGCCCCGGCCGGGGCGAACGGTTGCTTATTCGGCGTTCAGCACGGCCAGGATCGCGGCGGACGGCACCCGCGGGGCGAACCCGTACCGGCCCTGGTCGACGGCCACCCGCCAGAACGTCCCGTGGCTGCCGCCGCTGCGGTAGCCCGAGACGAACGCGACGATTTTCCCCGCCCGGACCGCAGCGGCCTCCTCGCGGGTCAGCCCGACGACCCGCTTGAACCGGTCGGTGCCGCTCCCGCGCTGCTCCGCGGTCTCCGAGACGACGAGGTTTTCTCGGACCCACTCGGGGCATTCGAGGAGCAGGTCGCGGACGTGCTGCTCGCCGCCGCCGGCGCGGAGGGCGGCGAGCTTCCAGTCGAGCATGTCGACGCCGGCCTCCTCGACCGCGTCCGCCAGGACGGGGCGGACGCCGGGCTCGGACAGGGCGACGCGGGCCAGTTCGACGACGTGGGACGGGATGTTGATAGAATCGACCATGACTGCCTCACTCACCTGGGGTTGTCCGGGTCCGGGGTGTTACCAGCACCGCCGGGCCGTTTTGTTTGTCGGGGTCACTCGCCCCGACAACAACACTCTACACTAGGTGATGTCACCTGTCAACTAGGTGATGGCATAATTATGGAAAATGATTCTGGACCGGAAACCCCTCTCTGGACCGCGAATTTCGCTTGTTTTTGACGACGTTGACAGGCGTTGACTAGCTCTAGGTCGGTCCGTATAAAACGCTAAGAATCATGGCGTTTTTGCCCGTTTTTCCCGTCGCCAAAGCCGAATTTACACGGGAGTGGCCACAGGTTCGATCCCTGTAGCGCCCACTGGAACGACGTCTGCCGGCCGAACCACACCTTCCGACTGACGGTCGGACGCCACGATGGAGTCGGGGCCTGTTCCGCCTCCACCTTTCCGTTCCGTTCTGACCGTCCCCCCACACCGACTCGACAGACCGCCGAACACGTCCCGATCCGGCCCGCGGATTGCTGGGGTCGTGAGCTGGGGCAAGTCCGCCTCGCGCGGAACAACCGCGGAAAGTGGACCGCCTCCCGTCCGTCCGAAGCTGGCCGTCGCATGGCCGGCGGGGACGCCACCCGCCACGGGTCGTAAGACATCTGCCTCAGAGGAGTTGGCCGCATGCCCGATGCCCCGTCGCCGGACCTCGTGGAACGCTTGCGAACGCACGGGCAACAGCACGCCCTGGCCGGGTGGGACGCGCTCCCGCCGCCGGACCGGGACGCCCTCGTCCGCGACCTGAGTGCCATCGACTTCGCCGAACTCGACACGCTCTTCCGCAAGAGAAACGACCCGTCCGCGGCCGCCCCGACGCCCGACCGACTCGCCCCGCTGCCGGTGGAAGACGGCGAGTCGCTCGGGAAATCCGCGACCGCACGCGGCGAAGCGGCCCTGCGAAACGGCGAGGTCGCGGTGCTACTCGTCGCGGGAGGGCAGGGCTCCCGGCTCGGGTTCGACAAGCCGAAGGGGATGTTCCCGGTCGGCCCCGTTAGCGGTGCCAGCCTCTTCCAGATTCACGCGGAGAAGGTGCTGGCCCTCTCGCAAAAGTACGGCCAGCCCGTCCCGTTCCTCGTGATGACGAGCCCCGCCACGCACGCGGACACGGTGGCGTTCTTTGCCGGGCACCGCAATTTCGGCCTGGAATCCGGGCAGGTGACGTTCTTCCAGCAAGGCACGATGCCCGCCCTCGACCGCGAAACGGGCAAACTCCTCCTCGAATCGCCGGGCAAGCTGTTCCTCAGCCCGAACGGCCACGGCGGCACGCTGACGGCCCTCGCCGACACCGGCCTGCTCGCCGACCTGAAGGCCCGCGGCGTCCGGCACGTCTTCTACTTCCAGGTCGACAACCCACTCGTCTTCATCGCCGACCCCGCGTTCGTCGGCCGACACATCGAGGTCGGCTCGGAGGCGTCGTCGAAGGTCGTCTTCAAGGACCGCCCCGAGGAAAAAGTCGGCATCCTTGCGCTCGTGGACGGCAAGTGCGGCATCGTCGAGTATTCTGACTTGCCGAAGGAACTGGCCACCGAGCGCGAGCCGACCGGCGAGTTGCGCTACCGGGCCGGCAACCCGGCGATCCACGTCTTTTCCGTGGCATTTCTCGAACGGGTCACGACCGGGGCGGGCCGGCTGGCGTTCCACATCGCGAAGAAAAAGGTGCCGCACTGGAACCCGGCGACCGGCGAGACCGTGTCGCCGACGGGCGAAAACGCCCTGAAATTCGAGTTGTTCGTCTTCGACGCGCTGCCGCTGGCCGAGAAGTGGCTCGCGGTGAGCGTCCGCCGAGAGGACGAGTTCGCCCCGGTGAAGAACGCCGACGGGGCCGACTCCCCCGCGACGTGCCGGGAGATGCAAATCGCGCGGGCGGAGCGGTGGCTGGCGTCGGCGGGCGTGAGCGTGCCGGCCGGCGTCCCGGTGGAGATCAGCCCGCGGTTCGCGTTGACCGCGGCGGAGTTGGCGGCGAAAATTCCGGCGGGGTTCACGGTGTCGGGGTCGAGCGTGTTTGAATGAGTCCAAGTGCGGAATCGTGAAGACGCGGGGAAGACTGCTCCGGAGCTTGCTCCGGGAACCGAACGGGGGTACGATCCCACCATGTCAGGAAAAGTCCGTCCCTTCCACAACCGGAGCATCCGTCCATGTTCTTCGCGTTCATCCGGAAGTTGGCTGGCAATCGCCCCCCCCCGTCCACGTCGGAGTGACCGCAAACTGAGGGTTCGCCCTTCACTTTCGTGTCTCGAAGGCCGCGACGTGCCGGCCACCATCTTTACGGATGACTTCACACTCACAGGGAGTGGCGGGTCGGCACTCGTGCGGGTCCAGGTGGACACGCAAGTCCCGCTGGTCAATGCACCGTATACATGGACCTACACCGTCACGAATCTTTCGGTCGGTTCCAATGATCCACAGGATTACATCAATTCGGACTCCCTCACGTCGTTCTGGACGCATGCGGACGCGACGGTGATTCAGGCGCAATCCGAGTTCGCGTTGGCCTCGCCGCCGTCGGGGTGGTCCAGCGGGCTATTCGCCTCGGCGACGAGTACGACCACGATCTACAACGGGCTGTATGCCGGCTCGAACCCGACGCATCCGCTGCTCGGGCACGGCGAGTCGGCGACGTTCTCGTTCACCACAGCCGCCCGTCCGATCGTTTCTCAGGAAGCGACGTTCGGGGACGACACCTTCGGCGAGGCGACCGGGTTCGTCGTGGGGCCGGGGGCAGGCGTTGGGGTTTCGGTTGCGGCCGTCACCGACGCCGTGGAAAGCGGCTCGGGCGGCGGGTTCAAGTTTACCCGCACCGGCGACGTCAGTCAGCCGCTGACGGTGAACTTCGCGGTCTCGGGGACGGCGGTCGAAGGGGTGGACTACGATACCCTTCCGCGAACGGTGACGTTCGCAGCGAACGAGTATCACGCCGTCCTCCCCGTGACCGCGATTTCGGACACGCTCGTCGAGGGGATCGAGACGGTGGTCGTCACGATCACTTCCGGCACAGGGTATCAGATCAATCCCGACAACGAGGCGGACGGGAACACCGAAGGATACCTGAGTTCGCAGGTGCGAACCAATCTGGTCGCGGGAGACGCAGGGTTGGTGATCCTGGACAACGTCCCGTTCGTGTGGGTCGACCAAAGCGTGCGCGAGTTCGACGAGGGAAACAGCGGGAACATTATTCTGCGACGCGGCGGGGCCAATCTGAATCAATCGCTATCCGTCGACATCTGGTTGGGGCCGGCTGACGGTCTGCCGTCGGCGACGTGGGGCACGGACTTCACGATCGGTAACCCCGGTCAGTACACGCTGGGATGGAACACGATCGCGTTCGCGGCGAATCAGACGGAATTCTCGATCCCCGTGACGTCGATTCAGGACGGGATCCCGGACGGCAACGAATGGCTGAAGGTGGCCATCGGCGAAAGCACGGCGTACTTGCCGACCATGAATCCGGAATTGGCCTTCGTGTTTGCGGACACGCCGAACGACCGCACCGGCGAGCGGAACGGGATCGACTGGACGACGTTGGACTTGAACGATCCGAATAAGAGGAGAGCAGCCAGCTGGGGTCGAATTCTTGGAACCGAATACAAAGTGAAGACAAAAAACGGCGGCGATGATGAGATCTGGGTCTTCACACCCCTACAGGATGTCAATCTCCAACCAAACGCGATCAAGCCTCTTGGCTGGGAGATCAATTACAATTGCCACGGTTACTCGCTGAATGCAACGGGGATTAAATTCCCCGGAGGACAGGTGCGAGACTTCTCGATTATCGACCACGAGTCTTCCGTCTTTGTGTTTAATATTGAATTCGACTCGCGCACCGCCGCCCAGGCCAAGGCTGATCTAGCAGCAGGCAAACGAGTTGTAGCCGTCATCCAACATCAGGTGCGGCAAGTGACGAACGGTGTTCCGGGCAAGGTTATAAGTACTAGATATGCCCACCCTTTCCTCCCGACAACGATCCAGTTGCAGGCGAATGGCGTCGATTTGGACATTGATGCAAGCAAAGGAAACAGCAAGAATGGTTGGCGGAAGTTAGCCGAAGGTGCTAACGTCAGCTTCCGAGAAATGCGTGATGGGTACAAGGCGAAAGACCGCCCCCTCAATCCAGATCATGATAACTTCACTGATATCCTGTTCTTTACACTCAAGTGAGGGCTCGACATGCTCAGGCCCAAACTCCTCTCCGCAAGTGTTCTAGTCGTCATGATTGCGGGAGGTGTGACTTACTACTGCACCCGCACGGACCAGATGGACAAACCAGCGACTACGGAATTGTCGGTTCGCCTTCTGCGGCATCCCATGCAGACTGCGAGGAACCGCGTTCGGTACGGCGGTCAGGCCATTCTGGACACGTTACCGAACGCCTCCCGCTTGCCAACTTCTAGTCTACTCGGCGACACAAAGCTCCAATCGAACGAGGCGGCGCTACTCGAAATCTGCAACACTTCCGGACGCAAGTTAGTGCTCTCCAATTGTTCAAGATTTGCTCAGGTTGGGAAGCCGAAGTGTTTCGCAATCGACAAGAACTTGTATGACCCCGACGGGAAAATATTGGAACGGGGAGACGGCCCGACAATTGGCCCCCCGTCGATAGATCCTGGCGATTCCCAGAAGGGGTCTACGCTTCTTCCTTGGGCTCGGCATCAGCCCACGACGACTATCTCCCCCGACGAACGTGTTGAGTATTACATTGATCCGACGGAGTGGTTTGAATTCGACAAGCCCGGCATCTATCAATGTGCGGTTACGGTCGCTTGGCTGGAATCGCCGCACTTTGAAGTGAAGGAATTGACGACGAACTTCGTCGACATCGCCATCATGCCCGCGGATGTTGCGGACAGTCAACTGCACCGTAAACGTCAGCGCGAATTCCTCGGTCTTCCGTGAACGCGAATTTTTTCACTTCAGTTAGTCGCGAGTACTTCAATCTCATGCTCCACGCGATGATTATGGCCGGCGGCGGCGGGACGCGGTTCTGGCCGCGGAGCCGGGTCAAGCGGCCCAAACAGTTCCTCACGTTCGCTGGGGATCGCACGCTGCTGCAAGGCACGCTCGACCGGATCGCGCCGCAGGTGCCGCCGGAACGGACGTGGGTCATCACCGGGGAGCCGCACGTTCCGGAAGCGAAGGTTCAGCTTCCCGAGTTGCCGGCAGATCGGTTCGTCGGCGAGCCGATGGGCCGCGACACGGCCGCAGCCATCGGGCTCGGGGCGGCGCTCATCGCGAGCACCGACCCGGCCGCGACGATGATCGTCATGCCGGCCGACCACGTCATCGAACCGGCCCGCGAGTTCCAGCGGGCCGTCCACGCCGCCGAGCAGTTCGCGAACGAGTACCCGAACGCGCTGCTGACCTTCGGCATCCCGCCGACGTTCCCGTCCACCGGGTACGGCTACATCCAGCGCGGCGGCGTCATCGGCCAGCGGCAAAACGTGACCGCGTCGAAGGTGGCCGCCTTCCGCGAGAAGCCGAACGCCGACCTCGCGGAGCAGTTCCTCGCGTCCGGCGAGTACTTCTGGAACAGCGGCATCTTCGTGTGGAAGGCCGCCACCATTCTCGGCGAACTTCGCAAGCACCGGCCCAAGCTGTTCGCGTCGATCGCCCGCATCGCGGAAGCCTGGCCGACGCCGGACCGCGACGCCGTGTTCCGCCAGGAGTTCGAGACGATCGAGAAGGTCAGCATCGACTACGCGGTGATGGAGCACGCCACCGACGCGATGGTAATTCAGGCCCCGTACCAGTGGGACGACGTCGGCAGTTGGCTCGCCCTCGAACGCCGCAACCCGCAGGACGCGGACGGCAACACCGTCCAGGGCACGCACGCCGGCATCAACACGTCCCACTGCGTGATCGTGTCCGACCCCGGCAAGCTGATCGCCACCCTCGGCGTCAGCAACCTGCTCATCGTCCAGGATGGCGACTGCACCCTCGTCGCCGACCGGCGGGACGAGTCGAACGTGAAGCTGATCGTCGAGAAGTTGAAGAAGGACGGGTGGGGGCAGTACCTGTAATGGCAAATGAAGACAACCCCTCCCCCCAACCCCCTCCCCGAAGCGGAGAGGGGGAGTCAGAAGGTCTTTCCTCCCCTCTCCGCTTCGGGGAGGGGCCGGGAGAGGGGTTTCTTCCGACTCACGGCAGACTGATCGGCGTTGACTACGGCCACGTCCGCGTGGGGTTGGCCGTGTGCGACGCGGATCGGCTGATCGCGTCGCCGCACGATACGTATGCCCGGCGCGATCTCGCTTCCGATGCGGAATTCTTCGTCAAGCTGGCGAAGGCGGAAGCGGCCGTCGGGTTCGTCGTGGGGCTCGCGATCAGCCTGAACGGGACCGAGGGGCCGAAGGCCGCGGAGTGCCGGGCGTTCGGGGCGTGGCTGCGTCAGGTCACGGGGCTGCCGGTCGAATTCCACGACGAGCGGTTCTCGTCCGCCATCGCGGACGACCACATGCGGGACGCAAAGTTATCCCCGAAGGACCGCAAGGCGAAGCGGGACCGCATCGCGGCCCAACTGATCCTGCAAGCGTTCCTGAACGCCGGGTGCCCGCCCGGTCCGCCCGCCCCAGTGCCGGCCGGCGAACCTCCCCCCGGATAGTCGTCTCTGCTACAACGAGGGCGAGACGAGCCGGACCGACCAAGGAGCGACCGTGACCGCGAAACCCCGCTGGTTCCAGACGACCGCGATCGACTACCCGAACAGCCGGCCGCACATCGGCACGGCGTTCGAGAAGCTCGGGGCCGACGTGCAGGCCCGGTACCGGCGGATGGAGGGGTACGACGTCTTCTTCCTGATGGGCAACGACGAGAACACGGTGAAGGTGAGCGACCGCGCCGCCGAACTCGGGCAGGACACCAAGGCATACTGCGACGACATGGCCCGGCAGTTCCAGGAGGTGTGGAAGGCCCTGGACATCGACTACGACATCTTCGTGCAGACCAGTTCGGAACGACATAAGCAGTGTTGCCGGAAGTTCATCACCAAGGTGTACGAGAACGGGTACATCTACAAGGGCACCTATGAGGGCTGGTATTGCGCCGGGTGTGAGGAGTTCAAGTCGGACAAGCTCCACGCCGAAAACGGGGGGCTGTGCCCGAACCACAAGAAGCCGCTCGTTCGGCGGTCGGAGCCGTGCTGGTACTTCAAGCTGTCCGCGTTCCAGGACCGGCTGCTGGCCTACCTGAAGGATAACCCCGGATTCGTGCAGCCGGAGTCCCGCCGGAATGAAATGATCGGGTTCATTGAAGCGGAGGGGTTGCAAGACCTGAACATCTCCCGGCACGGGGAGAAGTGGGGCATTCCCATCCCGTTCGACCCGGAATTCACCATTTATGTGTGGTTCGACGCGCTTCTAACCTACATCACGGGCATCGGCTACGGGGACGACGAGGCGACTTTCCGCAAGTATTGGCCCGCGGACGTGCATTTCATCGGGAAGGACATCACGCGGTTCCACACGCACATCTGGCCCGCGATGCTGTGGGCCGCCGGCGAGGAGCCGCCGCGGCTGGTGTTCAGCCACGGGTTTGTGTACCGGCGAGATGACAAAACAGGGGAGCGGGTAAAAGAAAGCAAGGCGTTAGGGAACGTTACTGACCCGATGGATCTGATCACTAAATTCAGTACAGATGGTTTTCGTTACTACTTCATGAGAGAGTGCCCATATGGTGCAGATGGAGAGTTCAGCTGGGGGCGCTTTGCTGACATATATGACAGCGAGCTCGCAAATACCATCGGCAATCTCTACAGTCGATGCCTAACATTGATAGTAAAGAATTACGATCGCGTGCTTCCCGGAACGGCAGGCGTAGAGCCATCAAAGGAGCAGTTGGACGACCCGCTTTTCTTCCCTAGCTTGAGTGAAACTCGCCTCAGGGATACAGTTGCGAACATTCGGGACGCTGTAGAGAAGTGCAATTACAGCCAAGCACTCTTTGCCACCGTAATCGGATTTGGCAAACCGATTAATCAGTATCTTGAAGATCATCCACCTTGGAAGTTGGTGAAGAGCGACAAGGACGCGGCCGCGAAGGTGCTGTTCAACGCGGTGCAGTCGCTGCGAGTCGCCAGCATCCTGCTGAAGCCGTTCATCCCCCGGTCGGCGGAGGCGATCTACACCAGCTTCAACTTCCCGAAGCCGTGGGCGGAGGTGACGTATGCCGATGCGGCGGTGCTCAGCCCGCAGCCGGAGGACTTGCGGGTGACGGCCGAACTCGTGGACGGGAAGCCGAAGCCCCTGTTCCCGCGGATCGGGTAGCAGAATCATTCAGGACGACGCAGAGCGTTAAAGTAGGCAACTCGCTCCGCGAGTTGCGGGCTCATGTCCCGAGAGAGGCACACTCGTTTCTCACGGCGGAAGCGCAGTCACTCGCGGAGCGAGTGACCTACTGAATCGTCCGAACCTGAAACAGTGCGTCGCCCTGCACAATCGTTAAACTCGCCCGCGGCGGCCGACCGATAACCAGATGAGGGGGCCGCGTGCGCGGCCGGGGGCCGCTTTCGGGGGTGCCATGCGCGGGGCCGTGCTGCTCGTCGCCGCCGCGGTCGGCCCGCTCGCCGGGTGCAACCAGTTCCAGCTGGCCGGGCACAACCTGTGCAACGAGCCGGTCCAGTACCTCGACGAAAAGAAGCTCGCGCACCAACTTCGCTCGGAAGCCAAGAAAGTCTGGGCCGAGGTCTGCCAGCAGAACGGGCAGCCGTTCTCGGCGGACTTCGCGGACGGGTTCGTCGACGGGTACGCGGACTACCTCGAGCGCGGGGGAAATGCCGCGCCGCCGGCCGTCCCGCCGCTGAAGTACCGCCGGTCGAAGTACCTGACGCCCGAGGGGCACGCCCTCGTCCGGGACTACATGGCCGGGTTCAAGTACGGGGCGGACGTCGCCGTGAACACCGGCCGGCGGGACCTGCTCACCGTCCCGGTCGTGATGCCGGCCACCCCGCGGGACGTGCCGCTGAACATCAACATGGAGCCGCCGCCGGGCGAACCGCTGCCGCTGCCCCGTCCCGCCGAGGGAAAGTGAGGATTTCGCCCGACTCCCCTCCCCGTCCGGCCGCACGGGGGTAAGAAGCAGGCATCCTCGCCGACCGGTCTTCTCGCAGGTTCTGCCGAATGGACGCAATCATCCTGGCCGCCGGGAAGGGCACCCGCCTCCGGCCGCACACCGAGACGTGCCCGAAGCCGCTGCTGCCCGTGCAGGGAAAGCCGATCCTCGAATGGATCATGGCCGCCCTGCCGCCGGTCGACCGGCTGTGCGTCGTCGTCAACCACCTCGCCGGGCAGATCGAAGAGTTCCTTGAACGGCAAAGCCTCGTCCGGCGGTGGACCGTCGTCCGGCAGCCCGTCCCGCGCGGCACCGGCGACGCCCTGATGAGTTGCAAGGGGAAGCTGCACTCCGACCGTGTCATGGTCCTCAACGGCGACGACATCATCGGCCGGACGGATCTGGCGAAGCTCGCCGAGGTGCCGATGGGGATTCTGGCGCACCCCGTCCAGACCCCGGAATCCTTCGGCATCCTCTTCCGCAAGCCGGACGGAACGCTGGAGAAGATCATCGAGAAGCCGGCCGGCCTGACCCCGCCGCAACTCGCGAACATCGGCGGGTACCTGTTCCCGAGCGAGGTGTTCGACCTGACCCTGCCGCTGTCGCCGCGGGGGGAGTACGAGATCACGGACGCCGTCGCCCAGCTGGCGGCGACGCACCCGTTCCACGTCGTCGAGGCGGGGTTCTGGCTGCCGATCGGCACGGTCGAAGCGTGGGACGCGTCGCAGAAGGCGGATCTGACGGCGGCGAAGTGACCGGGCGAGCGGCGGGGGGGCAGCCCCCCGCGGGCGGGTCCGTCTGTCCACCGCGGGCTGGCGCCCCGCCCCTCGCCGTTCGGGTTACTTCTTCACTTCGACCAGTTCCATCGTCATGCTGCCGGCGACCTGGCCCTCGATCTTCGTCGCCATTTTCACGAGCTGTCCCGGCACGTCGTCGCACACCCAGACCTGGCCGCTCGCCTTGGTCGGCTTCTCGGTTTTGAACTTGTACCACTTCGTCTTGTAGGTCGCCCCGCCGACCTTCACTTCTTCCGTGCCTTCCTCGAAGGTGCCTTCCGGCTTGGCGGCGTCGCCGGCCTTCTTCCCTTCCGGCAGGTCGACCTGCTTCGGCACGTCCCGCTTCAGCGCCGGCCCCTTGATCTCCATGCCGGCCACCGTCGTGACGGTACTCGTCTCGACGACCGCCTTGTCCGCCCCGAGTTCGACGAGCTTGTGGGTGATCGTCACCTCGCTCTTGTTGCCGGCGAACTCGTTGGTGGACTTGTACGTGACGGTGTTGCCGGCCTTCAGAGACGACCACCCCTTGAACTCGGGGTTGTCGATCTTTTCGGCGGCGGCCGCGAATCCGGGGCCGACGGCGACCGCGGCGGCCAGGATCAGGTGGCGGAACATGCGTGCGTCTCCGTGCGTGAGAGGAGAGGGTGGCAGCGGGCGTATGTTACGCCGGCCGGCCGGGGGCGACCACCCGCCGGCCCGCCACCCGGACCGCGCACGCCACCGCTTCGTTCCCCAGCCACTCGTCCCACGCCGCGTGGTCGGTCGCGTCCACGCCCTCGGCCGCCGCCTCTTTCTGGAGGTCGGCCTGCAAATCGTCGAGGAGGGAACAGTCCATGAGGTCCGGGAAGGCGGTCAGGTTCTGGTGCAGCACGCGGTACACGAGCTTGCGGTCCGCGAGGGGGTAGTCGGTCATCGGGGGCTCCGGTGCGGATCGATGGTGGGGGCACCGGCATTGTAGGCCCGCGGTTTGGAGTCGCGTCGAACCCGCGTCTACAATGCCTTCGCCACACCGTTCCGCACCGAGGACCCCCCGTTGACCACCTCCCGCCCGACGACGCTCCGCCAGCTCCGCGAATCCGGGTGGGCGTCGAAGTCCGTGAAGGACGAACTCCGCGACAACCTCCTCGCCGCCCTCAAACGCGGCGATGATCTCTTCCCCGGCATCGTCGGCTACGAGAACACCGTCGTCCCCGAGATCAACATTGCCGTGCTGGCCGGGCACGACATCCTCTTCCTCGGCGAAAAGGGGCAGGCGAAGTCCCGGCTGATGCGGTCGCTCGTCCGGTTCCTCGACGAAGCGATTCCGTACCTGGACATCCCCGGCAGCCCCGTCCACGAAGACCCGTACCACCCGATCACGAAAGCGGGCCGGGAGTTCGTCGCGAACCGGTCGGAAGACGAGGTGCCGATCGCGTGGTGGCCCCGGACCGAGCGGTACGCGGAGCGGCTCGCGCCGGGGACCAAGTTCGCGGACATCATCGGCGAGATCGACCCCGCCAAACTCGCGACCGGGACGAGCATGTCGGCCGAAGACGCCCTTCACTTCGGGCTCATCCCCCGGATGCACCGGGCGATCTTCGCGATGAACGAGATCCCGGAACTGGACGAACTCATTCAAGTGGGTTTGTTCAACATCCTCGAAGAACGCGACGTGCAGATCCGCGGCTACCCGATCCAGTTCGACCTCGACGTGCTCATCCTCTTCAGCGCGAACCCGGCCACGTACAACCGCTCCGGCAAGGTGATCCCGCAACTGAAGGACCGCATCGGCTCGCTGATCCAGACGCACTACCCGCTCGAACGCGGCCTCGGCATCGCAATCATGGAGCAGGAGTCGGCCGTCCCCGCGGGGGGGGAGTTCCCCGTGCAGATCCCGTATTTCATGAAGGAAATCGTCGAGCAGATCAGCGTCTCGGCCCGGAAGTCCAAGTACGTCGACCACAGCAGCGGCGTGTCGGCCCGGTTCAGCATCGCGAACTACCGGACGATGATCGCGTCCGCCCGGCACCGCGGCGTCGTGCTGGGCGAATCCCCCGCCGTGCCGCGGATCAGCGACCTCGGCCACCTGCCGACGTCCGCCCTCGGGAAGCTCGAACTCGACCTGATGGGGACGACGCAAATGTCCGAGAAGCAAGTCCTGGAGGCGGTCGTCGCCGACGCGATCCGCACCGTGTTCGAGGAGTACGTCGACCGGCACGGGCTGGACGAGATCGCCGAGGTGTTCGGCAAGGGCGTCAAGATCGAGGTCGGCGACATGCTGCCGTCCGCCGAGTACGCGAAGCGTCTCAAGCGGGTGCCGAAGGCCTGGGACAAGGCGTTCGAGGTGAACGTCGGCGAGAGCGACGCGATGCGGGCCGCGTGCGTCGAGTTCGTGCTGGCGGGGCTGTACGCCAGCGAGCGGATCAGCCGTGTCGCGAAACACGGCAAGATCGTGTACGAGACGTGATCGGGTCGTCGGCCGGCACGGCTCCCGGCGGCCGGCTATAATCTCCGCACCCGAAGGAGCCGCCGATGCCGAAGATCCTGATCGCCGACGACAACGCCGTGAACGCGGAACTGCTCGAAGCCCACCTGGACGGGTCCGGGTTCGACACGAAGATCGCCGCCAACGGCGAGGAGACGCTCCGGGTCGCGAAGGACTGGCACCCGGACGTGATCCTGCTCGACGTGATGATGCCGAAGCTGAGCGGGTTCGAGGTGTGCAAGCGGCTCCGCTCCGACCCGACGACGCGGAACACCGGCGTCCTGATGGTGACGGCCCTGGACCAGCCGACCGACGTGGAGAAGGCCGTCGACGCGGGCAGCGACGACTTCCTGACGAAGCCGATCAACAAAACGGAACTGCTGCTGCGGGTGAAGGCCCTGCTCGGGGCACTCCCCGAGCCGACCACCGCCGACCGCGGCCTCGCGTACTTCCGCCGCGTGCAGCAGGGGTTGTGAGACCGAATCGCGGCTTTACTGTTCTTTCTCCCCTCTCCCCGCTTGGGAGAGGGGTCGGGGGTGAGTGGATTCGCTCCATCCACTCGCCTCGCTGATCGGGGTGGAAGTGTTCACCCCTCACCCCCAACCCCTCTCCCCAGCGAGGAGAGGGGAGGAAAACCAATCCATGCGAGTCGGAATGACCGTCACGTCTTCCGCGATTCCCACTCTTCCGGGGACACGAGCACGTCCCGCGCGCTGCTGCCGTTGAACGCCCCGACGAGGCCGTCTTCCGCCATGAAGTCGATCAGCCGGCTGGCCCGGCCGTAGCCGATGCCGAGGGCGCGTTGCAGCAGCGACGTGCTCCCGCGCTGTTCGCGGACGACGATCTCGATGGCCTGTTCGTACAGTTCGTCGCGGTCCCGCAACTTGTCGCCGAGGTTCGCCATCCCGCCGCCGCCGGCCTGGTCCTTCGTCTTGATGTTGAGCAGCTCGCTCTCGAAGTTGGGCTCGTACTTCGACAGTTCGGTCGTGACCCGTTCGATCTCGCGGTCGTCGACGTAGGCCCCCTGGCCGCGGATGATCGTGCTGGTGCCGGGTTGCAGGAACAGCATGTCCCCCATGCCGAGGAGCTTGTCCGCGCCTTTCTCGTCGAGGACGACCATGCTGTCCGCCCGGCTCGCGACCTGGAAGCAGATGCGGGCCGGCAGGTTCGACTTGATGAGCCCGGTGATGACGTCCACCGACGGCCGCTGCGTCGCCAGGATCAGGTGGATGCCGACGGCGCGGGCCATCTGCGCCAGCCGGCAG
>CAYUHJ010000013.1:0-1162 GCA_964444365.1 uncultured Alcaligenaceae bacterium
CCATGACGGTGCTGGCGGTGAAGGCGTGCGTCGCGGCGCTCAAGGAGTTCCCGCACTTCAACAGCAGCTACGACATGAACGCCGGAAAGCTGATCCTGAAGAAGTACTTCGGCATCGGCATCGCGGTCGACACCGAGCGCGGCCTCGTCGTCCCGGTCATCAAGGACGCCGACAAGAAGAGCATCCGCGACCTGGCCGCCGAGGTCGCCGGGATGGCCGAGAAGGCCCGGACGAACAAGCTCACCATCGACGAGATGCGCGGCGGCACGTTCACCATCACCAACCTCGGCGGCATCGGCGGCACCGCGTTCACGCCGATCGTGAACTACCCCGAGGTCGCGATCCTCGGCCTGTCGCGGTCCGCCCTGCAACCCGTGGTGAAGGACGGCCAGATCGTCGCCCGGCTGATGATGCCGATGTCCCTGACCTACGACCACCGCGTCGTCGACGGGGCGGACGGGGCGCGGTTCACGTCCCGCCTCGCCCAACTCTTCAGCGACCCGATCCGGCTGCTGATGGAGAGTTGATCGAAGGCTGGGTACAATCGGGCGTACTGATCTCTTTCGGGGTATGAACATGCTCCGGTTGTGCCTGGTCTTTGCGGCGGCCGCACTGTACGGTTCGATGAACCGTGATGCGACGGCGTCACCTCGCCCCCGCAATCTCACAGCCATCGAGCTGGCCGAAATCCTCGACGAACGGGCACGCGAAACCGAGGCGATGCAGTATGTCACGCGCCGCGGCTGGGAGGTGGTCCGCGACGAGTCCTTGCCCGGCAAACCCGTGATCCAAGTGGTGCGGAACGGGACAGTATTCACCGACGGCGATTTGAGAGCGTTTTCCGGGTTCAAGCACCTCCGAATGCTTGATCTTTCCATTTGCGACGTAACCGATCAGGGGATCAAAGAACTTGCCGCGTTTCCGAACTTGACCGATTTGTACCTATGCTCACCTTCGATTACAGATGTCGGACTGAAAAACCTTGCGTGTCTGGAGCAATTGACAGGCCTGTATCTCGGGGAAATGAAGGTAACGGATGCGGGTATTCGGCACTTGGCCAGTCTCAAAAACCTCCGGTCGCTTTCACTTCACAACAACATCCAACTGACCGATGAATCGGTGAAGGTCGTCGCGAGCTTCGCCAAACTCGAATCTCTGGATC
>CAYUHJ010000013.1:1172-63550 GCA_964444365.1 uncultured Alcaligenaceae bacterium
TCCGGGGTCCGCATGACGGACGCCACGTCCGCACACGTTGCCGGGCTCAAGCACCTCCAAAAACTCGCGCTAGCCGGCACGGACATCACGGACGCGGGATTGAGAAAACTGCTTGTCCTCAACGAACTCACGAACCTGGACATTAGCGATACTCGGATCACGAATGACGGAGTTAAGCTTATCCGTTTTTTCAACAACCTGTTGCATTTGGAGATGAACTCGCTTCCTGTCACCGATGATGGCTTGAAAGAGTTGCATGCTTTGAAATCACTGAAAGAATTGGGCATCCGGCGGATAGGAGATGGCGTGTCCCAACAGGCGCTACGGGATTTCCAGAAGGCGGTTCCAAAGTGTGAAGTGCAGACGTTCTCACTTCGCTAAACCGGTTGCTCACCAGACCTATTCCATGCGACCCCCGGCCGAGTTCACGTTCCGCCTGGACGGGCCGCCGGCGGACGTGTTCGCGGCCGTCTGGCGGACGGACCTCGACGCTCCGGGGTTCGCGGTGCTGGTGCCGGAAACCCCGCTCGAATCCCGCCTTTCCCGTCGGTTTATCCTCGAACTCGCCGCCGCGTTCGCGGAATTCCTCGGCGACTCCGGCCCGTTCGCGTTCGAGCGGCTCGGCCGGTTCGACCAGCAAGTCACGACGAAGTTTCACCGCGACGGGGCACCACCGGCGTCACTGCTGTTGCTGGCTTACGAGTCGACGACGGTCCCGAGCCGGTTGTTCGTCGCCGACGCGGAAGCGGCCGCGCGACACGCCGGGATCGAGGTGAATGCGTTCCTCGCGGCCCACAACCCGATGTTCCCGCCGGGCGAGGCGGTGCTGCGGCCGTTCGTCACGGAACTGGTTTGGCCTCGCGAACGCGGTGCGATCGTCCTGCTGAACAACAGCCTGTTCCCGGACGGCACCCCTGGAGTTGTTTCTCGTGGGGTGCTACACAAGGGGGAAATCGTCCGCCCGGACCCGACCGCCCGGCGCGTCATCAACTCCGCCGGGTTGTCGCCCGTGGCCGCGGGACGCACTCTTCCCGCCGAGGCGGTCGAGCGGTTCCTGACCCGCGGCGACCTCGATTGAACCGGAATTCTCGTCGGATTCCGCCCCCGCGGACGTTACCTTCGCATCACCCCTCCGGAGCACTTCGATGCGATTCCCTGCGTTCGCCGTCCTCGTGGCCGCGTCCTGTTCGCCCGCCCTTGCCGACGACAAGCCGGCCGCCGAGGCGCTGGAGGGTGCGAAGGTCGAGGTCAAGTTCGACAAGGCCGGCACCGCGGTCGGCGTGTTCTGCAAGGAGTCCCACCTGCTGACCTCGGAGCACTTCAAGCTCATCGGGTCGCTGAAGGGGTTGAAGGAACTCACGCTGTACAACAAGTGCCCGCTCGCCGACGAGACGCTGCCCCTCCTCGCGGACCTGCCGGACCTGGAAAAGGTCGGGATCGACGGGGCCAAGTTCACCGACGACGGCCTGAAGCACATGGCCGGGTGGAAGGCCCTCAAGACGATGACCTTCTTCCACGTCATCAACAAGGACAAGTTCACCGGCGCGGGGCTGGCCCACCTCAAGGACTTGCCGCACTTCGAGAGCTTCGGGTGCGGCGGGTCGTCGTTCACGGACGCGGGGATGGAGGCGGCGGCGAAGCTGCCGCACCTGAAGGACCTGCGCGTGTGGCACACGATGAACACCGACGCCGGGACCGCCAAGCTGAAGGACGCGGCCAACCTCCGGTCCGTGTGGCTCGCCCCGCAGTTCACCCCCCGCATCACCGACGAGTCCCTCGCCCGGCTGGCGGACGTGAAGTCGCTGGAAGAGGTCAAGATCACCGAGACGAAACTGACCTGGGACGGCGGGCTGAGGCACCTGACGGCCTTGCCGAAGCTGAAAAAGCTGACCCTCGACGAGACGGACATTTCGGACGCGGACCTGACGAAACTCAAGGACGCGCTGCCGAACGTCGCGGTGGCCCGGAAGCCGCCGACCGAGGAACAGATGAAGTGGCTGACCCAGCGGTTCGCAACGAAGAAGTGAGTGCCGACCGGGGAGGTTTTAGGACGCGCCGACGAGGGACCGGGCGGGGGACCTGGCGAACGCGAGGGCTTCGCCGGCCTTCGCGCGGACGTCGTCGTCCACGTCGGTGAGGACTTCGCGGAGGGCGGCCGAGACTTGCGGGTCGGTCGGGGCGATCTTGCCGAGCAGCACGGCACACCGGCCGCGGAGGTCGGGGGACGGGGACTTCACGCCGACGAGCAGGGCGGGGACGGTGGCCGGGCCGATCCGCCGCAGGGTGACGCCGACGATCGCCCGGGTGCGGGTTTCCGGTTCGCACAGCATGACGACGAGGGCCTGGGCGGCGGACGCGGCGGGGGGGCCGATCCGCCCGAGGGCCCCGGCACAGTCGCGGCGGACGCTGGCGTCCCCGTCCTTCAGCCCGGCGGTCAGCTTCTCGACGGCGGGGGTGGCGGCCGACCCGAAGTCCCCCAGGGCCCGGGCGGCCCGGCGGCGGACCCGGGCGTTCTCGTCGTGCAGCGCGATGACCAGCGGTTCGATCCGCTTGTCCGGCGGCACGAACAGGTCCGCGATCGCGACGACCGCCAGTTCGCGGATCTGGGCGTTGGGGTGGTCGAGGGCGTCCGTCAGCACCCGCAGGGCCAGGCCGGTCTGCGCGTCGTTCAGCCCGTGCATGAGCACGGTGAACACCAGCTTGTGCATCAACTGGGGCGAAAGCTGTTCCATAGCGTCGGCCGGGAATCTCTGTTCGCTGCGAGCGTTCGGGAGAGGGAGCCGGGTTCGGGACGCACAACGCCGCCTGCGGCCTTGAGATACAGTACCCCAAACGGCCGGGCGGTGTAAAGTTTTCGGGTATTTTTCCGCCCGGTCAGCGGCCCCGCCGGTTCGCCACCAGCCGGATCGCCTCGGGGTACGCCTCGCACTCCGCCTCGAAGACGCGGGCGGCCAGGGTGTCGGGCGTGTCGTCGGGGCGGACCGGCACCGCGCGCCGCAGGACGAGCGGGCCAGTGTCGTAGGTGTCGTCCGCGAAGTGGACGGTGCAGCCGCTCTCCGTCGCCCCGGACGCGAGGACCGCCTCGTGAACGCGGCGGCCGTACATCCCCTTCCCGCCGAAGGCCGGCAGCAGCGACGGGTGGATGTTCAGCACCCGGCCGCGAAAATCCTCCGGGATCGGCAGCAGGTGCAGCCACCCGCCTAGGACGACGAGGTCCGGGGCAAACCCGCGGACGGCGGCCCAGACGCGGTCGCCGAAGGGCGACGCAGGCCCCGGCTGCTTCGGAGGCACGACCTCGACCGGAACGCCCGCGGCGGCCGCCCGCTCGACCGCCTTCGCGCCGGGCTTACTGCACACGACCCCGACGATCCGGGCGTCGAGTCGGCCGTCCGCCGTCCGGTCGAGCAGGTTCTGAAGAGTGGTTCCCCCACCGGACACGAGCACGACGAGGCGAGGCGGAGGCATTCGGTTCTCGCGGGGCTGGGCGGTCGAGGGTACGCGAGCACCACGATACCACGCGGGGCGTCCGGCCGGAACGGAAACACGTCCGACCGGCCAGGTCGGCCGGTCGGACGTGCTGCGCGATGAAGAGGGGGAACTTCACCCCGGCAGTGGCTTGACGACGACGATCAGGGGAACCGCCCCGACCTTGCGGTCCCCGCGCTGGTCGAGGAACGCCTTCACCTTGGAAGACGAGGTCGGGACGCGGGCGGCGTGCGGGAGGTACGGCAGGGCGATCGCCTGGTTCCCGGTCGGCTTCGGGAGCGGCCCCTTGGTCAGGGTCGTGATCACCTCGGGGAGCGTGCCCCCGGTCGCGGACTTGGGGGTCGGGTTCGCCCCGGATTTCATCGGCTTCTTCCACAGCCCCGGATCGACGCCGAGCAGGTCGCGGAGGTCGCGCTGCTCGGCCTGCTGGGCCGGGACGAAGTGGAACCACCCGAACGCGGGCTGCCGGTCCGGGGCCTTCTCCAGGGCCGCGAGCTCGGCCGCGAACTTGCCGATCTCTTCGGCGGTCAGGGATTCCGTGTAGAAAATCCACGTCGGCTTGCGCTTCAGCCGGTCGTCGCTGGGGCCGTCGTGGTGGACGGTCAACCCGTGTGCCTTCGCGGCGGCGACCACGGACTCCAGCCCCTTGGTGGTGTCCTTGGCGAACAGGTCGAGGCGGAAGGCCGAGTCGCGGGCCATTTCTTGAGCGAGCTGGGCCTGGGCGTCGGCCCGGTCGAAGTCGCTGACGGAGCCGAGCAACGGCAGCCGGACGGGGGTCAGGTCGCGCGGCTTCAACTCCGTGAGCATGTCGCGGGAGCCGATCACGTCCGAGGTGTGCGGCCGCGGGGCGACGACGAGTTCCGGCGGGGCCTTCGGGTTCGGCCGGGAGTCGGCATAGGTGAGCGGGTTCGGGAGGGACGGCAACCGGGGGGCGGGCAACACCTCCGGCCGGCGGTCGAGGGCGATCGCCACGACGATTGTCGTTTCCCGGCCGTCGGTGTCGACCGCGGGTCGGGGCAAGCTCTTCTGCTGGGCGGAGAGGGTGTTGGCGTCGCCGTACACGGCGTTGAACCAGAACGAGCCCATCACGACGGCGAAGAACAGCGACGCGGCGACGGCGTAGGGCCGCCAGCCGAGGTGCGGCAGGAACCCGCCGGCGACCCGGGCCGGCTTCGCCGGGGTCGCGAACGGGACGGTCGACGCCGGGAGGCGGGCCATCACCGCCTTCGACAGCGACGCGGGGGCGGCGTGGCGGCGGGCGGCCTTCAGCCGGCGCTGGTTCTGGAGCAGGAGCCGGAACGTGGCCTTCGCCTCGGGGGAAGCGGCGATCAGCCGACGCAGGGCCGCTTCCTGCGGCGCGGGGAGCACCCCGTCCACGGCGGCCGTCAGAAGTTCGAGTTGGGCTTCGGTCAACATGGCAGTGTTATGGTTTGGCGGAAGTCTCCGCCTCGCCCCCAGTGTGGGTCCTCAGTTTTCGACACCTTCGACCGGCGAATCCTGGGCCGCCGATCCGGGAGAGATCACGTCACGAAGCTCAAGTCTCGCTCGGTGCAACCGACTTCGAATCGTTCCGATCGGCACCCCGAGCACCTCCGCAATCTGCTCGTACTTCATTCCTTCGATGTCCTTCAACACCAACACGATGCGGTGCTCGGCGGAGATCCGGTTCAGGGCCGCTTGCAGCAGCGCCTCGTCCTCGGATCGCTGGAGGGCCACCCCCGGGCGGTCCTCGCAGTGGTCCTCCGGGTCGACCCCGGACTCGCCGTCCCGTCCCGCGTCTAAACTCACCACCAGGCGGCGTTTACGCTTCAGGCTGACGGCCGTGTTGAACGCGATCCGGTACAGCCAGGTGTAAAACTCGGCGTCCCCTTTGAACGACTTCAGGGACTGGTACGCGTTCACGAACGCGTCTTGAACCACGTCCAGGGCGTCGTCCGGGTTGTCCGTGACCCGGAGTACCGCGTTGTAAAGCCGGTCCTGGTAACGGAGAACGAGTTCCCCGAAGGCCGCCGACCGACCTTGCAACGCGTCCGAAATTAGGCGTCGGTCGTCGGCGTTCACGGCTCACTTCACGGTTGGACGCCCCGGCCCGGTGGAAAGTTCCCCGGAATCCCACGTTCGGCCCGATGAGTCGCTGTCGCACGGAGGCGGTTCTCGCTCGATGTCGCCCGAACTGTAGCTCCGAATTGTCCTTGTGTCGACATTACGGCGTGGGGACGGTCCAGCTCGGTTGCCAACACGAAATCTCAACTTGCCGGTGCCGGGCATGGCTTGCCGCTTGCTATACTAATCACTTGTACCCTGCCCGCTGCCGGAGGACGTTCGCACGTCATGGAGAGCACGAACATCGTCGTCCGCGGGGCCCGGGAGCACAACCTCCGCAACGTCGACCTCGAACTGCCGCGGAACAAGTTGGTCGTGTTCACCGGCGTCAGCGGGTCCGGGAAGTCGTCCCTCGCGTTCGACACGCTCTACGCGGAAGGCCAGCGGCGGTACGTCGAGAGCCTGTCCAACTACGCCCGCCAGTTTCTCGGGCAACTGCCGAAGCCGGACGTCGACTTCATCGGCGGACTCGCGCCGGCCATCAGCATCCAGCAGAAGACCGCCAGCCGCAACCCGCGGTCGACGGTCGGCACCGTGACGGAGGTGGCCGACTACCTCCGGGTGCTGTTCGCCCGCGTCGGCCAGGGGTACTGCCCTACCTGCGGCCGGCCGATCACGGCCCAGTCGCGGGAGCAGATCATCGCCCGCATTCTGGCGTTGCCGGACGGCTCGCGGTTCCTGATTCTCGCACCCGTCGTCCGCGGGCAGAAGGGGGAATTCAAGGACTTCTTCGCCGACATGCTGAAGCGCGGCTACGTCCGCGCCCGCGTCGACGGCACCGTCGTGCGCATGTCCGACGACCTGCGG
Organism: uncultured Alcaligenaceae bacterium; assembly: GCA_964444365.1. Lineage (GTDB taxonomy): Bacteria > Planctomycetota > Planctomycetia > Gemmatales > Gemmataceae > CAYUHJ01. The sequence continues at coordinate 7,569 of CAYUHJ010000013.1, forward strand.
CTCGACAAGAAGATCAAGCACACGATCGAGATCGTGGTGGACCGGCTTGTCCAGCGGGGAGCCGCCTCGGAGCGGGGAGCGGGGAGCGGGGAGCGGGGAGCAGCGGACGCAACATCACGGAATCGGGTCGCGGAGGCCGTCGATCAGGCGCTTTCTCTCGGTGGCGGGAACCTCGTTATCGCTGTCGAATCGGACGAGAAGGGCAGCCCGAACGCTCCCCGCTCCGAGCTCCCCGCTCCGCGCTCCCAAGACATTCTCCATTCCGCGAACTACGCCTGTACGCACTGCGACAGGAGCTACGAGCCGCCGAGCCCGCAGTTGTTTTCCTTCAACAGCCCGCAGGGGATGTGCCCCGCCTGCGACGGCCTCGGGAGCCTGTACACGTTCGACGAAGACCTGCTCATCCCGAACCCGAACCTCAGCTTCTCCGACGGCGCGGTCGTACTCGTCGGCTCGCTGAAGGGGATGGGCAAGTGGCGGAAGCACATCTACGAGGGCATCGGCAAGTCGCTCGGCATCGACCTCAAGGTGCCGTGGAAGTCACTGCCCGAGGAACACCGCACGCTGCTGCTGCAAGGGTCCGGGGACACGCACATCGTCTGGGAGTGGAAGCAGCGCAACGGCGTCGTGTGGAAGCACGCCGGCAAGTGGGAGGGGGTCGTCCCGCAACTGCTGTCGCAGTTCAAGAAGGCGACGGCCGGCCCCCGACGGATGCAGCTCGAAAAGTACATGCGCGTGGTGAAGTGCCCCGCCTGCCACGGACTTCGCCTGAACCCGCAAGCCCGCGCCGTGAAGGTCGGCGACCGCACGCTGGTCGAACTCGGGCGGATGCCCGTCGGCGACCTCGTGCCGTGGTTCGACCGCTATTTCGAGGGGCTGTCCGACACTCACCGCGTCATTGCCGGCGAACTCCTCAAGGAAATCCGTGCCCGGCTCGGGTTCCTGCTGAACGTCGGCCTGCACTACCTCAGTCTCGACCGGGCCGCCCCGACGCTCTCCGGCGGCGAGGCCCAGCGCATCCGCCTCGCCGGGCAGATCGGGTCCGGGCTCGTTGGCGTGCTGTACATTCTCGACGAACCCAGCATCGGCCTGCACCCGCGCGACAACGAACGGCTGCTACGGAGCCTCGAACGCCTCCGCGACATGGGCAACACGGTTCTCGTCGTCGAGCACGACGAGGAGACGATGCGTTCCGCCGATTTCCTCGTCGACTTCGGCCCCGGCCCCGGCATCCGCGGCGGCGAGGTCGTCGCGGCCGGCACCCCCGCCGAGGTGCTGGCGAACCCGCGAAGCCTGACGGGGCAGTACCTCTCGGGGAAGAAGAGCATCCCGATCCCCGCGAAGCGCCGCAAGCCGACGGACAAGAAGCTTCGCATCGTCGGGGCGCGGCACAACAACCTGAAAAACGTCACCGTCGACATTCCGCTCGGGGTGTTCGTCTGCGTCACCGGCGTCAGCGGCTCGGGGAAAAGCTCGCTCATCAACGACGTTCTCAAATTCGGAATGCGGAATGCGGAACGCGGAACGGCAAACACGCAAGAAGACGACGATGGATCGGAACTCCGCAATCCGAATTCCGAATTCCGAATTGATCTCGACCGGATCGAAGGCACCGAGCAAATCGACAAGGTCATCGACATCGACCAGAGCCCGATCGGCCGGACGCCGCGGTCGAACCCGGCGACGTACATCAAGGTTTGGGACGAGATCCGCAGCCTGTTCGCGCAGATGCCGGACGCCAGGGTCCGCGGCTACGACCCCGGCCGGTTCAGCTTCAACCGGGATGGCGGCCGCTGCGAGGCGTGCGAGGGGAACGGCTCGAACCGCCTGGAAATGGACTTTTTGGCCGACGTGTGGGTGACGTGCCCGGTCTGCGAGGGGCGGCGGTTCAACCGCGAAACGCTGCACGTGAAGTACCGCGGCAAGTCGATCCACGACGTGCTCGAAATGGAAGTCGGGCAGGCGCTCGAACACTTCGAGCACGTCCCGAAAGTGCGGGCAATGCTGCAAACCCTCCACGACGTGGGGCTCGACTACATCAAACTCGGCCAACCGAGTCCGACCCTGTCCGGCGGCGAAGCCCAGCGTGTCAAGCTCGCCAAGGAACTCGTCCGCAAGGGGACCGGGCAGACGCTCTACATCCTCGACGAACCCACGACCGGGTTACACTTCGAGGACGTCCGCAAACTGCTCGAAGTGCTGCACGGCTTCGCCGACCAGGGGAACACGGTCCTCGTCATCGAGCACGATTTGGACGTGGTGAAGACCGCCGACTGGGTCATCGACATGGGCCCCGAGGGCGGCAGCGGCGGTGGCGAAGTCGTCGCGGTCGGGACGCCGGAGCACATCGCGACGGTGCCGGCGTCGTACACCGGCGCAGCGTTGCGCGGTCCTTTGTCGTTAGTCCGTCGTCCTTCGCGTAAACAAGCGAAGCCCAAGGACAAAGGACCAGGGACAAAGGACCAGGGACGAATCACCCATTTGGAAGTGGACGGCGCGAACCAGCACAACCTCAAAAACGTGTCCGCCCGGATTCCGCGCGAGAAGATGACCGTCTTCTGCGGCCCGTCCGGGTCCGGGAAGTCGTCGCTGGCGATGGACACGATCTACGCGGAAGGCCAACGCCGCTACGTCGAGTCGCTGTCCAGTTATGCCCGGCAATTCCTGGGGCAGGTGCAGAAGCCGCGGGTCGAGCACATCGCGGGGCTGTCGCCGGCCATCGCCATCGAGCAGAAGACCACCGGGAACTCGCCGCGGTCGACGGTGGGGACGATCACCGAAATCTACGACTACCTCCGCATCCTGTACGCCCGGCTCGGGCAGCGGTACTGCCCGCACTGCAAAATCCCGATCGGCACGCAGACGCGCGACGAGATCGTCGAGAAGATTCTCGGCCTGCCGGAAGGCACGAAGCTGTACGTCATGGCCCCGCTCGAACGGAAGGGGCAGGAGAAGTACGACGCCCTCTTCGACGAGATTCGCCGGGCGGGGTTCATCCGGATGCGCGTCGATGGCAAGTCGTATCCCGTCGACGAGCCGCCGCAGATCGACCACAAGCGGAAGCACAAAGTCGAGGTGATCGTCGACCGCAACGTCGTGAAGCCCGGCACCCGCACCCGCATCGCGGAGGCCGTCGAACAGGCCCTCGAACTCGGCCGGGGGGTGATGCACCTCGCGCACGTCGATTCGGAAAAGGACGAAACGAAGTGGCGTGTCGAACGCTTTTCGCAGCATCTCGCCTGTGAGTCGTGTGGCCGCAGTTACGAGTTGCTGAACCCGCACAATTACTCGTTCAACAGCCCGCTCGGCTGGTGCCCGACGTGCGAGGGGCTCGGCGCGCAGCGCGGGGCCGGCACGAACCTGCTGCTGCGTGACACCGCGCTGTCACTGCGAGACGGAGCCGTTGCCGCGTGGCCGACACTGGAGGCCAGTTCCCCCTGGCTGCCGTTCGCGGAGGCGCTGGCCAAGCACCTCGGCTGTTCGCTCGACACCCCGTTCGCCGACCTCGACCCGGCCCACCGCCGGGCGATCCTGCACGGGACGGGGGAGGACTGGATCAAGCTGAATGCGGAACTCGGAACGCGGAATGCGGAATTGAAAAGCAAGAAGAGAAGTGATTCCGCAATCCGAATTCCGCATTCCGCATTTCAATACAAGGGCTTGCTCCCCGCCATCGACGAGGCGTCGCGGGTCAGCTTCGTCTACCGGGCGAAGCTCGAACACCTCGTCGACGAAGTGCCGTGTTCCGCGTGTGCGGGTTCCCGCTTGCGGCCGGACGCGGCCGCGACCCGGTTCGCGGAGCACACCCTCGGGGACCTGTGCGCGAAGCCGATCAGCACAACGTTGCCGTTGTTGAAGACGCTGAACCTGTCGAAGTCCGACCAGCAAATCGTCGGCGAGGTGCTACGCGAAGTCACCAGCCGGTTGAAGTTCCTCGCGGATGTCGGGCTCGAATACCTGTCGCTCGACCGCAAGGGGCCGACGCTTTCCGGCGGCGAAGCCCAGCGCATCCGGCTCGCATCCCAAATCGGCTCCGGGCTCACCGGCGTGCTCTACGTTCTCGACGAGCCGACGATCGGCCTGCACCCGCGCGACAACGCCCGACTGCTGACGGCGCTGCACCACCTGCGCGACCTCGGCAACACGATGATCCTCGTCGAGCACGACCGCGAGGTGATCGCGTCCGCCGACTACCTCCTCGACTTCGGCCCCGGTGCCGGCGATCACGGCGGCGAAGTGACCGCCAACGGTGCGCCCGCGAAGATTTTGAAGGCGAAGGAATCGCTGACGGGGGCGTACCTGTCCGGGCGGAAGTCGATCCCCGTGCCGACGAACCGCCGGGTGAACGCATCGGCCGACTTCGATGCGGAACCGACCGGGGAGCAGATCGCGGCAGTCGCCCCCGCCGGGTATTCGCTCTCGATCATCGGGGCCCGGCAGCACTCACTCCGGAACATCGACGTCCACTTCCCGCTCGGCGCGTTCGTCGCCGTCACCGGCGTCAGCGGCTCCGGAAAATCGTCGCTCGTCAACGAGGTGCTGTACAACACGCTCGCCCGCAAGCTCCACCGCGCCCAGACCCCCGGTGCGGCACACGACGAAGTTCGCGGGCTGGAGCACGTCGACAAGATCATCAACGTCGACCAGGACCCGATCGGCAACGCCCCGTCGTCGAACCCGGCCACCTACACCGGCGTCTTCGACCTGATCCGCGAACTCTTCGCCCGCATGCCCGAGTCAAAAGTCCGCGGCTTCCCGGCCCGGCGGTTCAGCTTCAACCAGAAGGGCGGCCGGTGCGAGGCGTGCGAGGGGAACGGCCAGAAGAAGATCGAGATGCACTTCCTGCCGGACGTGTGGATCGAGTGCGACGTGTGTAAGGGGGCACGCTACAACCCGGAAACGCTGGCCGTCAAATACCGCGAAAAAAGCATCGCCGACGTGCTGAACATGCGCGTCAGCGAAGCCCTGGAACTGTTCGGGAACATCCCGAAAATCCGCGTAATTCTGCAAACCCTCTCGGACGTCGGCCTCGGGTACATGGCCCTCGGCCAGTCCGCGCCGACGATGTCCGGCGGCGAAGCCCAGCGCGTCAAGCTCGCCGCCGAACTCGCGCGGCCGAGCACCGGGAAGACGCTCTACCTGCTCGATGAACCGACTACCGGCCTGCACTTCGACGACGTGCGAAAACTGCTCGACGTGCTGCACCGCCTCGCGGACGTGGGGAACACGGTTATCGTCGTCGAGCACAACCTCGACGTCATCAAGACGGCCGACTGGGTCATCGACTTGGGGCCGGAAGCCGGGGCCGGTGGGGGTCGCGTCGTCGCCCAGGGGACGCCGGAAGCGGTCGTGAAGCAAGCGAAACTTCCCGGCGTCGTGTCACACACGGGGCGGGTTCTGGCCGAGGTTCTGGCGGCGGGTCCTCACGAGGAACGCAAACGGTTCGACCCGAAGGCGGCGCTGAAGGCCCGCGTCGGCGACCTCGACATTTCGCAGGTCGGCAAGGACGAAAAGCTCCCGTGGGAAGCAGACGGCCCCCGGTGGCACACGGCCGAGCGGGTCACGACGCGCGGGACCGCCTGCAAGTGGGACGGCAACGCCCTCGCCTGGGTTGTCGACGAAATCCAGGGGCTCGGCGGCTTCTCCGACACGCAGTGGAACAACCGCAGCGTCGTGGAAATCGCGGCCCCGATCAAGTCGCACGGCTGGTTCCTGCACGCCTACACCGGGCACGAGGCGTACGTCACGCTCGGCTTCCGCGTCGGCCGGAACACGTTCAAAACCCCCGACCTGACCGCAAAGTTCGGGCTGAAGCCGCTCGCCGACTTCCCCGGTTTCGAGCACTACGCCCGGCAAAAGCGGGTCGAAGTTCACAACGGCCGCGGACCCTGGCAGGAGGTCGCCGTCACGGTGCTGAAGAAGGACGAGATCGACACCCCGGCGTTCCGCGAGTTCCTGAAGCAAGCCGCGGCCGCGTTCCAGGCGCAACTCGGCCGGCTGAAAACGAGCGTCGAGGACGTGATGCCGTGGAAGCAGAACGGCGAGAAGTGGCACCTGTCGGAGAAGGGTTTCCCCCCCGGAAAGAAGCCGAAGTGGGAGCTTGCCGTGCTGCCGGCGTTGCTCAAAGTCATCCGGGAGGTCGAGCCGAAACTGGAGGCCAAGTGGGACGTGCGCGACGCGGTCACGTTCCGCCCGGCGGGGGCGAACCGGATGTGGGCGCGCGTCAAAACGAAAGACCCGGCCGCATTGGAGGCGTGGTTCATCGGCAAGCCGGGGCAGTTCAACCTCAGCCGCGTCGAGGGCTTTGGCGTCCACCCCGAACTCGTCGCCGAGCGGACCGACGGCATCGACGTGCTGAAGCTCCGGTTCCTGAACCCGTCGCAACTGAAGCCGCAAGAATTGAAGGCGTTCCTCGGCGAACATCTGAAGGGGTATCGGTCGCTGTCCAACCGCGAGGAGGAGTGATGCACGAGACCTTCGACCACACCGCCGACCTGGGCTTACGGGTGCGGGCCGGCGACTTGAACACCCTCTTCGCGGAAGCGGGCGTCGGGCTGTTTTCGATGATGATCGAGAACCCCGATGCGGTGCGGCCCGTCGAAACGCAAACGGTCGAACTCACCGGCACCGACCGCGAATTCCTGCTCTTCGACTGGCTCCGCGAGTTACTGTACCGCTTCGACGCGGAGCACTGGGTGTTCGCCCGCTTCGACGTGACCGTCCGCGACGACGGCTTGACGGCCACCGTCCACGGCGAGAAACTCGACCGCACCCGCCACCACCTGAGCCACGAGGTGAAGGCAATCACGTATCACGATTTGAAGGTGGAGCCTGACGGCGACCGCTGGCTGGCGGAGGTAATTGTGGATATTTGAGCGGCTATGCAATGACCGAGGACGATTACGATCTGCCACGGCCACGGAATAATCGTGGTGACATCTTGACTTATATCAAATGGCTGCGGGATGTTCGGAAACGAGAGCGAAAAGCGATGTTGGCAATGTGTGCCATATGCCGCACGACCTTTGATCACATCTTGCATGCGTCGAATCGCAAGGCATTGGAAGCCAGCGAAGAGTTTGCTGATGGATTGATTGGGCAGGCTGAATTGGACCACTTTTGGCGGCAAACACAGTTTGAACCAGTTGTTTACTGCGAATGGGTCACTGATGCGGCAGGTGCAGCATATCGGTTGGCCAACTTGTCTCCCGTGAATGAGCAAGACGAACGAGACGAAGCAATGTTCCATCAACAACACGAGTATGATTCTCGCGTCCGTTGGCGAAGTGAAGAGATTTTATTCGCAATGAATGTCCTCGATTTTAATTTTCGAGACACTTTAATGCACGACGACTGGCGAACCACCATCGCGACGGCGATCGCTTCCCAGATGTACGACTCCCGCGAGTTCGGCGCGATGCCGGTCCTCGCGGACGCGCTGCAAGACGCGGGGTGCGAGAACGCCGACGTCCTCGACCACTGCCGCGGACCGGGGCCGCACGTCCGCGGGTGTTGGGTCGTCGATCTGGTACTGGGGAAGGAATGACCCCGGAGCCGCTCCCGTCGCCGACCCGCTTCATATCCTGACGGACACACCCGGATGCGGGTGGGATCGCGCCTCCCGTCAGGAGTCCCCATGCTGCCCTCCCGATTCGCGGTCGCGAGCCTGTTCGGGCTCGCGGTCGCCGCGTCCGCCCTCGGGGCGGACCGCCCGCCGAACGTCGTCTTCATCTACGCCGACGACCTCGGGTACGGCGACCTCGGCTGCTACGGGTCGAAGACGAACTCCACCCCGCACCTGGACGGGCTGGCGAAGGCCGGCGTCCGGTTCACGGACTTCTACGTGTCGCAGCCGGTCTGCTCCGCGTCGCGGTGTTCGCTGCTGACGGGGTGCTACGCGAACCGCCTCGGCATCCACGGGGCGCTCAGCCCGAACTCGAAAGTCGGCATCAGTGACAGCGAGGTGACACTCGGCGAACTCTTCAGGTCGAAGGGGTACGCGACGGGGATCGTCGGGAAGTGGCACCTCGGGTTCCAGCCGCAGTTTTTGCCGACGAAACACGGGTTCGACACGTACTTCGGGCTGCCGTACTCGAACGACATGTGGCCGCACCGGGAGGGGGTCAAGCCCGGCAGCTACCCGAACCTGCCGCTCATCGACGGGGACAAGGCCGTCGTCGAGGACGTGACCGCGGAGGTGCAGCAGACGCTGACGAAGCGGTACACCGACCGCGCGGTGCAGTTCATCGGCGACCACGCGAAGAAGCCGTTCTTCCTGTACATCGCGCAGACGTTCCCGCACATCCCGCTCCACGTCGGCGAGGCGTTCCGCGGCAAGACGAAGGCCGGCGTCTACGCGGACGTGCTCGCCGAGCTCGACTGGTCCGTCGGCGAGGTGCTCGCGGCGCTGAAGAAGCACGGGCTCGAAGACGACACGCTGGTCATTTTCAGCAGCGACAACGGGCCGTGGCTCACGTTCGGCAACCACGGCGGCACGGCCGGCCCGCTCCGCGAGGGGAAGGGGACCTGCTTCGAGGGCGGGGTCCGCGTCCCGTGCGTGGCCCGCTGGCCGGGGAAAATTCCCGCCGGGACGGTGCAGTCCGAGCCGGCCATGACGATCGACGTGTTCCCGACACTCGCGAAGTTGATCGGGGCAGACCTGCCGAAACACGCGATCGACGGGAAGGACGTGTGGCCCCTGTTCGCCGCGACCGAGGGGGCGAAATCCCCGCACGAGGCGTACTTCTTCTACTACGGCACCGGCGAATTGCAGGCGATGCGGAGCGGGAAGTGGAAGCTGCAGTTCCCCCACACCGCCCGGTCGACGGCCGGTCAGGAGCCGGGCAAGGATGGGAAGGCGGGGAAGTCCGTCCCGTTGAAAGTGGGGCTGGAACTGTACGACCTCTCCGCGGACATCGGGGAAACGAAGGACGTGTCCGCGGCGCACACGGACGTGATGAAGCGACTGATCGGGTACGCGGACGCGGCCCGGGCGGACCTCGGCGACTCGCTGACGAAGTCGGTCGGGACCGGCGTCCGCGAGCCGGGGCGGGTGAAGTAGGACCGGGCACTCCGCGGCGGCTACTTCGGCACGTCCTTGACCCGCTGGTCCAACAGGAACGCCAGGAGGTGGAAGAACTCCGCCTCCGGGACCGCCGTGTCGAAGTTCGCCGGCATCGGGGAGAGGGCGGCCAGCGCCCGCTTCTCCACGTCGTCGGCCGGGACGCGGACTTCCTTGCCGGCGGGGTCGGCGAGCACCAGCGTCTTGCCCTCCTCGCGGAGCAGCAACCCGGTCAGGCTGCGGCCGTCGGCGAGCTGCAGTTGCGTCGCGCGGAAGGCGGCGTCGACGTTGCGGTTCGGGTCGAGCACGTCTTCGAGCAAGCGGTCGGCCCCGCGGTTGCCGATTCCGTCCAGTTGCGGGCCGACCTTCGCCCCCTGCCCGCCGAGCTGGTGGCAGCCCGCGCAGTGCGTGGAAAACGCCTTCTTGCCGAGTTCCGCGTCCGCCCGGAAGGTGCGGAACTGCTCGCCGCGCTTCTTGATGAGGTCCGCGAGCCGCTGGTCGGCGGTCGGTAACCCCTTCGTGAGTTCCTCCACCCGGCCGCGGAACTTGCCGTTTTCGATGGCGAGGAGCTTCGTCGAGACGGCCTTGTCTTGCAGCAGCCGCGGGGACGCCTTGCCGGCCTTCACCGCGTCGAGCAGGGCGGCCGCGCCTTGCGGCGAGCCGGCCAGCGACACCGCGATGACAGCGGCGACGCGGGCGGGCACGGTCGGCAACGCCGCGACGAGGGCCGCCCGGCCGTCGTCGCGGTTGGTGCCGGCGAGGGCTTGAACCGCCTTCTCGCGGATCGGGAAGGGCGCGGCGGGGTCGGCGACGAACCCGGCGAGGATCGGCAACGACTTCTCCGGGTTCAGGACGGCGAACGCCGCGAGGGCCGCGAGGCGCTGGTGCTCCGGGCGGTCGGCCGTGCCGGCGAGCTTCGCCAACGGGTCGAAGAGTCCGGCGAGTTTGAGCCCGCCGGCCAGTTCGCACGCGGCCAACACCGCGCCGGGGTCGGGGGCGTCGAGCCCGGTCGCGCACACGGCTTCGGCGGTCTTCAAGTCGTCCGCCGACAGCTTCCCGCCGCGGGTCTGCATCCCCCGCACGAGCCGCGACAGCGCGGGCGTGGCGAACGCCGTGGACTTGGTTTTCGCCAAGTAATCGACGGCGAACGCGGCCTGCGAATCGGTGCCGAACTTCCCGATCGCCTCGACGCCGGCGAGGTCGTGCTTCGCGGACAGGAGTTGCTTCAGCAGGAACGCGGCCGACTCCGGCGTCGGCACGGCGACCGCGATGTCCGCGATGACCGGCCGCAACTCGTCCGGCAGGGTCTCGACTTCCTTCCACGCGCCTTCGAGTTTCAAGCCGTTCCGCAACGCAACTTTGGTGGCTTGCCGCAGGTGCGTGTCGTCAGGTGATGTCGTTTTGAGGGTTTCCACCAGTTCGGCGATGTACGCTGCGTTCGGCAATGCGATGCGATGATCGACCCACGCCCGGCGAACGTGGAAGTCCTTCGGTACCGGCGTTTTGAAGGGCTTTGTGTCAGCCGGATCTGCACCGGCGATCCGATTCATGTCCTCGCACGCGGTAATCAGGCGAAGAAAATGGGACTTCATCATTGGTTCGCCGACGGCGAATGCCTTGCCCGTCGAATTCCCTTTGCCAGTCCGAGGAGCGAACTGGACCCAGTTTCGATTGGCGATGAGGAAAGAGTTGTCAAACTCCGGCTCTCGACCCCCAATCTTCTGCCCTTCGTCCCGCCGGCGGATGAGTTCGTGCGTCGCCAGCAGCCGCACCGTCAGGTTCGGGTGCCCGAGCAACTTGTCCGCATCTTCCTCTTTGAGCTTCGTCAAGTCGTCGAACGCGGGCTTGGCCACGTCGCCCTTGCCGTCCGCGCCGCGGTAGACGATCCGCCACACCCGGCCGCGGTCCTTGTCCCGTTGCGGGTGCTTCAAGTCCACCTCGTAGTGGCCGATGATCTTGTTGTAAAAGTCCGCGACGTACAGCGCCCCGTCCGGCCCGAGCTTGATGTCCGTCGGGCGGAACCACGGGTCCTTGCTGGTGAGGAAGTCCGGGAGTTCCTTGCCGACCGGGGTGCTGCCCTTCCACTCGATCCGGTCCGCGTTGATGCGGTTCGTCACGACGTTGCCGAGGAACATGCACCCCTTGTACTCCTTCGGAAAGGCGTCCGCGTCGTACCACGCCAGCCCGCACAGGGCCGTGCTCCCGTGGCCGTGGACCGTGACGTGCGGCGCGAACCCGAGGCCGTCGTGCGGCTTCCCGAAGCTGTCGTAGTACGCCCCGCGGATGAGTTGGGTGATCGGCTTCGAGTGGCAGTCCGCGGTGTACAGGTTGAACCACGGGTCGACGGCCATGCCGAACGGGTTGACCTGACCGTAGGTCCAGTTCTGGACGTGGGTGCCGTCCGGCCGGAAGCGAAAGGTGTTGCCGGACACCATGCGGATGGTCTTGCCGTCGGTCCCCTTCGCGGTCGAGTCGTTGGCGAAGCCGTGCGTGGCGTACACCCAGCCGTCGGGCAGCAGCACGAACGAGTTCGTCATCCCGTGCGTGTCCTTCGTGCCCAGCCCGGTGATGAGGTCCTCGCTCTTGTCCGCCTTCCCGTCGCCGTCGGTGTCGGTCAGCTTGCGAATCCGGCCGACTTCCGACACGAGGCACGACTTACAGTCCGGCAACGGCAGCACGCCGATCGGGATGTTGAGGTCGCTCGCGAACGTGGTGACGGTCTTCGCCTTGCCGTCCGCGCCGAAGTCGGAGAGCACGAACAGCTTGTCGGTCGCTTTGCCGGCGGGTGCGGGGAACGGGTAGTGGCGGGTGGTCGTCACCCACAGCCGGCCCTTCGCGTCGAACGCCAGTTGAATGGGCTTTTCGATGTCCGGCTCCGCCGCGACGAGTTGCGCCTCGAACCCCGGCGGCAGTGCGAACGACGCCCTTTCCTCGGCGGGCGTCTTCGCGTCGGTCTTCGCGATCGTGTCCTGGGCGAACGCGGGGGCAGCGAGAGCGGTCGCCGCGAGCAGTGCGAGGGGGAGTCGCATGGGGGCTCCGGAAGGGGGTTGGGTGGGGTGTTGAACTTTGACTTGTGGCACCGGCCTCGGGCCGGTGCAGGTCACACCGGCCCGAGGCCGGTGCCACAAGCAAAGATGTCAAGTCGCAACGGCCCCTGGTGGGACGTGTATTGAACCAGATTCCCGCGGCGGACGCTACACCTCGGGAGTTCCTTCGCGGTCCGGATTCGGCGAGCCGCGGACGCCAGTCCGCGGGTGGAACGCTGTCACCCGCCCACTGGCGCGGGCGGCTCGCCAAACCGATCGGGCACCCTTACACCTCGACGCGGGTGCCGAAGCGTCGGCGCAGCATGGCGGCCCCGCTGCGAGTGATTTGTGTGTCCTTCAACCGCAGCCGGGTCAGTCCGTCGAACGCGGGCGTGGTGGCGAACACGTTGGCGGCCGCGTCGGTGAGGTGGAAGTTCATGGAGAGATCGAGTTCCCGCAACGAGTTCGCAAACGCCGCGTTCGGAAGGGCGGAGGTGAAGCGGACGGCCCAGTCGTTCGTGAGCTGGTTCTGGGACAGGTCGAGCGTCTGGAGGTTGGCGAAGAGCGGACACCGGAGCGCTTCGGTAATGAGGGGGTCGCCGAGTGCCTCGTCGTCGTCGCCGCCGAATGCGACATGGAGGTGCGGCCCCAGGCGGAGTGCGGTCACCCCGGTCAACGCGACGGCCCCGTCGAACGCACCGGGGAGGGGCGTCCCGGTCAGTCTCAGGTCCGTGACCGGGGTGATCGCGCTAAACTCCGCCGCGTGTCCGACGACGTGCCCCACACGGGCGGTCACCACTTCCGGGAACCCGCGGCGGTACTCGAACTGGCACTCGTCCCGAAACCACTTCGGATAGTCCCACGCCCAGTTCTCGCCGAACATGTCGAGACATCGTTCAGCGACGCCGGCGGCGGTGTCGTGCTCGACGCTGCCGGGGGGGAACTGCGACATCGCGATTTGGGCGCGAATGAAGTGCGCCCGCGCCACCGATTCCGGGTGCTCGGTTTCTTCGAGGAAGTCGGCGAACACGAGCCGGGGCGTGTCGTCGTGCGGCGACGCGCAAATGGCCCGCAGGAAGGCGGCGTGGTCGGGCGTCATCGCGCACCTCGGCACGGGGGCCAATTTCGCCCGCGGGGTGGCCCGCCGCGGCCGGCGGTCTAAAACACCCCTTTCCCGGTGTCATCCTGCGAGACTTCTCATGCAAGGCCAGCCCGCCATCATCGACGCCCTGAACCGGGCCCTCACGATCGAACTCACCGCGATCAACCAGTACTTCATTCAAGCGAAGATGTGTAAGAACTGGGGGATCATGCGGCTCGCGGCGAAGCACTACGAGGAGTCCATCGGCGAGATGAAGCACGCCGACAAGATCATCGAGCGGATCCTGTTCCTGGACGGCGTCCCCGAGATCGCCCGCTACGACGTGATCCGCGTCGGCGAGAACGTGGAGGAGCAGTTCAAGTACGACCTCGCGCTCGAGGGCAGCGGGGTGAAGGCGTACAACGAACTCGTCGACCTGTGCATCAAGTCCAAGGACAACGGCACGCACGCACTCGCCCTCGAAATCCTGACGGATTCCGAGGAGCACGTCGACTGGCTGGAGACGCAACTCAATCTCATCCAGATGATCGGCCTGCAGCGCTACCTCGCGGAGCACATGCTCGGCGACGAGGAAAAGGCCTGAACGTGGACCTCGATCAGTTCGCGGATTTCCATCTGGCAGCACCGGCACCCCGTGCCGGCCTGCGTCGCGGTGCGGATCTCGTGGACGGTCCGCAGCCCGAGGCCGTGGATCGCGCCGACGATCACCTCTTCCGTGATCTTCAAGCAGCGGCAGACGATGCGGTCCGGGCACCCGGCGCACGGCCCCGCGCAGGGGTCGGCACAGGCTCGGGCGTCGGTGGTGGGCAGAGGTGTGGACATGGCGTCCATCGGGCGGGGTGGGCTTACTGAGAATCCGTCTCAAGAAGTGTACCCCACCCCCCCGCCGCGCGTCAACCGGGGCCGGGGAAAATGTTCGTCCCGTTGATCGTCGTAGGGTGGGTCGAGCCGCCTCGGCGAAGACCCACCGGAGTGGCAGCGAGCGATTGCCGTTTCGGTGGGTCTTCGCGAAGCGCTCGACCCACCCTACGGAAGAAAGCCCGCGCGACGAAAACCGGGGCGTCGGAAGTTGTAACGGGCCGCAATTCTCAGCTATACTGGCGCGTTGTTCCTCCGACTCGCAAACCGGAGCACTCGCGACATGGCCACCGAAAAGCTCGGCGAACTCGTCCCCGTCGGGGGCGGGGACGCGATCCCCCTCCTCCGCCCGACCATGACCATCGGCCGCCGGGAGTCGTGCGACATCCGGCTGAACTTCCAGAACATCTCGGGCACGCACTGCGAACTCACGTTCCAGAAAGGGTACTGGCTGCTCGTCGACCTCGGCAGCACCAACGGCGTGAAGGTGAACGGCGAGCGCACGCTGAAGAAGGCCCTCCGCCCCGGCGACGAGGTCAGTGTGGCCACGCACCGCTATATCCTTCAGTACAGCCTGACACACGGCAGCGACCTCGAAGAGGCGCTGGCCGAGCAGGAAGACATCTTCAGCCAGTCGCTGATGGAGAAGGCGGGGCTCGCCAAGCCGAAGCGGCGGACCCCGTGACCCCGTCGGCGGCGCTCTCCGGGGGATCGGGCATGGGGCCGCTGGCCGGGAAAGTCGCGTTGGTGACCGGGGCGTCGTCCGGGATCGGCCGGGCGACCGCGACCGCCCTGGCGAACGCCGGGGCCGACGTGGCACTCAACTACTTCTCCCTGGAAGCCGAGGCCGAGGCCGCCGCCCGCGACATCGAAGCGTTCGGCCGCAAGGCGCTGCTCTTCCCCGTCGACGTGTCCGACCAGTCTGCCGTCGAACAGATGGTCGCCGACACGGTGGCGAAGTTCGGCCGCGTCGACGTGTTCGTGTCGTCCGCCGTGTTCAGCGAGCGGCAGCCGTTCACCACCGCGGACATGGCTGGGTTCCGCAAGACGATCGACGTGTCGCTGTGGGGCGCGTACTACGGCCTCCGGGCGACGTGCGCCGAGATGATCCGACGCGGCGAGGGGGGGTCGGCGGTGATCGTCAGTTCCCCCCACGCGCAGATCGCGTTCCCGAACTGCATGGCCTACAACATGGCGAAGGCCGCACTCGACCAGATGATGCGGACGGCCGCGACGGAACTGCTGCCGCACAAGATCCGCGTCAACGCCGTCTACCCCGGCTGGACGGACACCCCCGGCGAGCGGAAGTTCCTGCCGGACGACCAGATCCAGAAGGCCGCCGCCGGCCTGCCGTGGGGCCGCCTCGCGACCAGCGACGAGATCGCGCGGGCGATCCTCTTCCTCGCGGACCCCGCCTCGGACTACATCACCGGCACGATCCTGCACATCGACGGCGGGCTGTTCCTTCCCTGGTGGTCGAAGCGCGGCACCGGGGATTTTTAACGGCCCGCCGACCCGGTCCCTTCGTTCCGTCTCGTATTCCGTGAGGGGCGTCCTGTCATGATCAACCGTTCGACCTGGTCCGCGGTGGCGTTCACGGCGGCCGGGGCCGTCCTGGGCTGGGCCGCGGCGTCCGGCCACCTCAGTCCGTCCCGGGCTGCCGTCGCGTCGGTCGCGCCGCCGACCGCCCCGCCCGCCGCGGTCGGCGGACCCGCCGCGGTCGTCGCCCACAACCAGAGAGTCGCGGCCAACGTGCAGAAAGACGGCAAGAAGCCGAACATCTGCATCATCTGGGGCGACGACATCGGCCAGTCGAACATCAGCGCCTACACGAAGGGGCTGATGGGCGTCCGCACCCCGAACATCGACCGGATCGCGGCCGAGGGCGTGCTGTTCACGGACTACTACGGCGAGCAAAGCTGCACCGCCGGCCGGTCCAGTTTCATCACCGGGCAGCACGGCCTCCGTACCGGGCTGACGAAGGTCGGCCTCCCCGGCGCGCCGCTCGGCCTCCAGAAGGACACCCCCACCATCGCCGAACTGCTCAAGCCGCACGGGTACGCGACCGGCCAGTTCGGCAAGAACCACCTCGGCGACCGCAACGAGTTCCTGCCGACGGTTCACGGGTTCGACGAGTTCTACGGCAACCTCTACCACCTGAACGCCGAGGAAGAGCCGGAACACCCGGACTACCCGAAGGACCCCGCGTTCCGGGCGAAGTTCGGCCCCCGCGGCCTGCTGGACTGCAAGGCCAGCGACACGGACGACCCCACGGTCGACCCGCGGTTCGGCCGGGTCGGCAAGCAGACCATCAAAGACACCGGCCCGCTCACCAAGAAGCGGATGGAAACGGTCGACGACGACATCGCCGCCCGGGCCGCCGAGTACATCGGCCGGCAGGGGAAGGCCGCGAAGCCGTTCTTCGTGTGGGTGAACTTCACGCACATGCACTTCCGGACGTACCTGAAGCCGGGGATCAAGGGGCAGTCCGGCCGGTGGATGAGCGAGTACGCGGACGTGATGATGGAGCACGACAAGAACGTCGGGACGGTGCTCAAGGCGCTGGACGACGCCGGCGTGGCGGACGACACGTTCGTGATGTACTGCACGGACAACGGCCCGCACTTGAACACCTGGCCGGACAGCGCCATGACCCCGTTCCGCAACGAGAAGAACTCCAGCTGGGAGGGGGCGTACCGGGTGCCGTGCGTGGTCAAGTGGCCGGGCCGGATCAAGCCGGGGAGCGTGTCGAACCAGATCGTATCGCACCTGGACTGGCTGCCGACCCTGCTGGCCGCCGCCGGCGAGCCGGACGTGGGGGCGAAACTGCTCAAGGGGCACAAGGCCGGGGAGACGACCTTCAAAGCCCACCTGGACGGGTTCAACCTGGTCCCGCACCTGACCGGGCAGGCGGAGAAGGGGCCGCGCGACTCGTTCCTGTACTGCAACGACGACGGCCAGCTGACCGCCCTGCGGTACGACAACTTCAAGCTCGTGTTCCTGGAGCAGCGGGCCCCCGGCACCCTCGCGGTGTGGTCCGAGCCGTTCACCTCGCTCCGGATTCCCAAGATGTACAACCTGCGGCTGGACCCTTACGAACGGGCGGACGTCACGTCGAACACCTATTACGACTGGGTGATCGACCGGGCGTTCCTGCTGGTCCCCGCCCAGGATTACGTCGGCCGGTTCCTGCAAACCTTCCAGGAGTTCCCCCCGAAGCAGAAGGCGGCGACCTTCAACCTGGACGACGTGATGAAGCGCCTCCGGGAGAGCGGCGGGAGCAAGTGACCGGAGCGGGCGGGTCCGACCCGGAACGGGCAGGCCCCCCGCGGCTCAGCTGCCGTGAACGTAGGGCGTGCGGGGGTCGGTCAGGCCGGCGGCCGCTTGCAAGTCGAGCAAGGCGTCGGTCAGGGCGGCGTCGGGGTCGAACGACGGGAGGAACGCGGGCTCCGCAGGGCGGGACGGAATGCGGCAGGACTGCTCGATCGCCGCCGACGCGAGGCCGGCGACGGCGAGGAGGGCGGCGGCGGCGGTCGCGAACGACCGGCGGCGGGCGGGCGTGGGCTGGTCCATGACACGAACCTGCGTGGGCTTGTGGGCGCGGTAGCAGCGGGTGGGGTTCGCCCGCGGGAGGAATCCCGGACCGAGCGAACCGCGAGGGATACCGTCTTCAACACCGAACCGTAGGACGGGTTTCGCGGCCTGTCGACAATTTTTTCCGGTCACTCGTTCGGCCGGGCGAGCCTCACCACGAGCCGCTCGACTTGCAGCCGCGGCGGGAGCGGGCTGCCGCCGCGGAGGCCCATGCTCGTTTCGACGCACCACTCCGTGAGCACGTCCAGCCGCCGCCGGCCGAGGTGACGCAGTTGCCGCTCCGCACTCTGGCGGGCCTGCGGCCACTTCGGAATGCCGGCCGCGTCCATCGCCGGGCCGAGCGCCTGCCCCGCGGCCATCTGCCGGTTCACGGCCGCGAGCTTCCGCATCTGCGACGCCAGCACCCCGAGGATCGCGAACGCGTCCTCGCCGTCGGCGAACAGCTCCCCGAGCAGCGCGAACGCTTCGGCCGGCTTGCCCTCCCCGATCAGGTCCATGACGCGGAAGACGTTCGCCGCCCGGCTCCGCTGAACGAACGCCTCCACGTCCGCCGCCTCGATGCGGGCCTTCGCCCCGACCGCGACGGCGAGCTTCGCGAGTTCCTGGTCGAGCAACCCCATCTGCGGGCCGACGAGTTCGACGAGCCGTTCTGCCGCGTCCGGGGCGAGGGGTTTTCCGTGCGCGTCGGCGGCCCGCTTACGGGACCACTCGGGCAGCTTGCCCGGCGGCGGGGCCTTGCACGCGACCTTCGCCGCGTCCGGCAGGGCTTTTGCCAGCTTCGTCGTTTCCGGGAACGTCTTCACGTCGAGAACCATAACCCCGATCTTGCTCGGGTTCGCGACGTAGCGTTCGAGCGCCTCCCGGTTCGCGGTGACGAACCCGTCCGCCTGGTCGACGACGACAACCCGAACCGGGCTGAGGAACGGCAGCGTGTCCAGGTCGTTCCGCACGGTGGAGAAGTCGAGCCGGTCGCCGGGGAAGTTCGACACCGCGAACGACGGGTCTGCGTCCTTCAGCACCGCCGACAGGATCGCCTCGCGGACGAGCCGTTTGAGGAAGTCCTCGTCCCCGAACAGGGCGTACACGGGCTGCCGTTTCGGGGGCTTCGCCAGGAATGCGAGCGCGTCCATCGGTTCACGCTCCTTCCGACGCACGGCGTTCGCGGAACTCGTCGACGAGCTTCCGCGGGGCACCGATGTCGATGACGCTGACGTCTCCGGTCCATTCGCGGGAAGCGGGTTGGAGCATGCCCTTCTTCATCGCGACGAACGTGGCGGTGTGCGTGGCGCGAACGGCGGGGCCGAGTTCGAAACCCCTCCCCCCCACCCCCTCCCCGAAGCGGAGAGGGGGAGCCAGAGGGTTTTCTCCCCTCTCCGCTTCGGGGAGGGGTCGGGGGAGGGGTTGTATTGGTTCCCCCGTGTCGCACTCGATCCCGGACGGCAAGTCGATCGCCAGCACCGGGCGGTTCGCGGCGTTGATCGCTTCCACCACGACCGAATACGGCGGCACGAGGGCGCGGGTCAACCCGGTGCCGAACAGCGCGTCGACGATCCAGCCGGCCCGGCTCAGCCGCGGGGCGAGGAAGCGGGCCTGCTGGTCGCCAAAATGGTCGGGGTGGTACTGGGTGTACGGGATGCCCGCGGCGAAGAGGATGTCGAAGTTCACGTCCGCCTCGCCGGGGGTGGGGTTGTTCTTCGCGATGACGTGGACGTCGACGGGCCAGCCGTGGTTGTCCAGGTGGCGGGCGATCACGAACCCGTCGCCGCCGTTGTTGCCCGGCCCGGCGACGATCACGGTGGGGAGTTTCTCCGGGTTCAGCCGCATCAGCAGTTCGGCACAGCCCCGCCCGGCGTTCTCCATCAGCACGATGCCGGGCACGCCGTAGCCGTCGATGGCGCGGCGGTCCAGGGACCGGACCTCGTCGCGGGAAAGCCAGAAGGGGGGAGCCATCGCGTGCCGCCGGGGTGCGAGGAAGTTCCTACTTTACCAGCGGAAGCCGCGTTCACCAACCGCCCGAGCGAGCGCCCGATGATCTCCCCCGAACGGCTGGACGCGATGCAACTCGGCTGGGTCCGGCTCGTCGGCGGGTACGGCGTCGAACCGGCCGCGGCGTACCCGGTCTTCGACAAACTCGTGGCGGCGTACACCGAGCCGCACCGGCACTACCACACGCTCGAACACCTCGGCGACATGTTCCGCGTCGTCGGCCGGTTGCGCCCCGACGACCCGGGGGCGGTGACGCTGGCGGTGTGGTTTCACGACGTGGTGTACGACACCCGGGCGAAGGACAGCGAGGCCCGCAGTGCCGACCTGGCGGCCGAGTGGCTGGCCCCGCTCGGGGTTCCGGCGGCGATTTTGGCGAAGGTCGGGGAACTGATCCGTGCGACGGCCCACTTCAGCGGCGACCCGCCGGCCGATGCCGACACGCGCCGGCTCCTCGACGCGGACCTGGCGATTCTGGGGGCGGCCGAGGCGCGGTACGCCCGGTACGCCGCGGACGTTCGCAAAGAGTACGCCTGGGTTCCGGACGCGGACTACCGTGCGGGTCGGGCGAAGGTGCTGGACGCGTTCCTGGCCCGGCCGCGGATCTACTTCGCGGACGCCCTTCACGCCGAGGGGGACGAACCCGCCCGGCGGAACCTGCGAGCGGAACGGGCGGCGTTGGAGGCGGGGCCCGGCTGAGTAAGTGCGGCAGCGGCGGTCACTCGAACGGCACCTGCTCCTGGTTCGTGGGGGTGAGGATCGCCCCCAGGTTGCCGCGCAGGATCGGCCCGGTGTACGACGGGTTGCCGCCCAGCGTGATCGACTTCGGGAAGTCGTCGTTCAGCCACTGGTACGTCATCATCCGGACCGACCCGTCGCACATCAGGACGTGGACGCCGGCGCTATAGGGGCTGCCGAAGGCGTTGTGCGGCCGGCCGCCGTCGGCGAGGACGCGGTCGTACTGCGTGTCCGGAACGGCCCCGTCCGGCACGGACCGCATCCGGATCGGGCTGACGTTCGAGTTCGTCATCCGGACGTGCGGTGGGATGCCGAGGCGGACGGTGGGCGGGGTTCCCCGCGGGCCGGAGGGTCCGCCCGGGTCGCGGATGAACCGCGCGGGGAACACGTTCCGGGCCGTGGAGGCGAGGGCGGACGGGTTCACCGGCGAGGTGGACGGGGCGAGGGGGATGCCGCCGGAATAGTTGCCCAGCCCGCCGGTTTCGCGGAGCAGGAACGACCGGTCGGTGTGGCCGTTGTACGCGGCCGCCGGCATCGCCTTCTCGGACGCCAGGACGGTGTTGCTGCGGCCGTCCTTGATCGCGAGGTACTTCATCGTCATGGCCCGGAGTTCGTCCGCGTCCGGCCCGGACCCGGCCCCGCGGCGGTTGCCGGCGAACGGGCCGGGGGTGGCGGCCGTCCCCTGGGTGAAAGCCGAGGGCAGGGTGTCCAGGGCGGCGACGAGGCTGTCCGAGCCATCACCCGCGTACCCGCGGCCGTACAGCGCGAGCAGGTTCACGCAGTAGTCCGTCACCGGCAGGTTGGCCCCGATCGGGGCGTCGGCCGGCATGGACCCCGCCCGCCCCCGGCCGGGGTCGAGGAACACCTTCACCGTCGTCGGCGCGGCCAGGGCCGCCGCCGGGTTCCGGTACAGGTTCTCCTGCTCCAGGTACGGCAGCAGTTGGTAGAAGAAGCTGCCGTCCGTCGGCTCGGCGGCGGACGCGAGCTTGCCCGGCTCCGGGTACGCGGGGAACGCGGCCGGGGGGGTGTCCGAGTTGGACGACGGCACCGGCAGCAGGTCGCTGTACGTCCCGTTGCCGGGCAGCCGGCCGATGGTGGCGTGGAAGTTGTCGGCCGCGACCCCGATCTGACGGAGGTTCGCCATGTTGTTCGCCCGCGCGCTCGCCTCCCGCACCTTCTGGATCGCCGACAGCAGCAGGCCGACGATCAGGGCGATGATGGCGAGCACGACCAGGAGTTCGATCAGCGTGTAACCGGGCCGACGGACGCGAGCCATTGGGCGGACCCCCGTGGAGAAGGTGGGAGGGCACGAATCGCGGCGGGGCTATTCCACCGCTCCCGTCGAAAGGCCGTCGTCCCGCGTGGCGAGGGCCTGGAGCACGTCGAGCGGCAAGGCGGACGTCAGGAACCGGACGCTCCCGTCCGCGAACGCCACCCCGACCCGCTCCCCGTGCGGGGACATCAGCGGCACCTGTTGGCCGTCCATGCACACCCCCCAGTTCGTCCGGCACTGCCGGCCGTCCTGGTTCGGGGAGCCCCACCCCGCTCCGCTCAGGCCCATCTTCAGGTTCAGCGGGAACCGGATGCTCACCGTGCTGCTGCACTGCGCGAGGGTTGTCGTGGAGTTGGGCTGGGACCGAATCCGGGCCGGGGTCACGACCGGGAACTGGGCCTCGTTCGACCCGCCCGTCTGGGTGCTCGCGTAGCCGACCGGTTCGGCCCCCGGCACCCAGTCGAAGCTCGCGCCCATGTACATGCCGCCGTGATACCCGCCGCGGTAGTCGGCCGGCACCCCGCCCCCGGTGATCAGGAAGTCCGACTGCTCCCCGAGGACGATCGTGTTCGACGCGCCGTCCGAGATGCGGCTGAGCTTGATCGCCGAGTTGGCGAACAGGACCCCGCCGGCGCTGAACGTCCCCCGCAGGTCCTTGACGTGCCCGCCGGTCGAGTTGGCCGTGGAGTCCCACTTTCGCGATTCGTCGTAAAGCGGCATCCCCGAGAACCAGCCGTCGAACTGCGGGCCGCTGAGCAGGCCCCCCGCCGTGCGGTCGGCCTTCCAGCCCACCGCCCCGGCCACCCCCATGTAGCACGAGATCATGCCGTTCGCCCCGACGCCCCCCTGGGGACTGTTGCCCACGTTCTTGCCTTCCGCGACGAACGGCGAGGACGGGCACAGGAACGGGGCGACCTGGTGGCCGCCGGGAATGCCGGGCAGAGACCCCCTCGCCCCGCTGAGCGTGCCCGAGCCCCACGCGTAGTTCGCCGCCAGCGCGTCCTGTTCGAGAAACGGGAGGACGTGAACCACCCACGACGAGCCCCACGCCGGGAACGGCGTCGGCCCCGTCCACGTCGACCCCAGCGGCGTGGCGTTCACCGCCTCCCGCCACTGCGACGAGGTGTAAGGCTGCAGCCCCGACCCGTTGACCTGACTGCCGGGCGACCGCAAGAGGGCGTACCGCCCCGGCGCGAGCGGCGACTGGTCGACCGAGCCGCCGGGCGGAAACCGACCCAGGGCGTTGTGGTGCTGGTGCAGGGCCAGGACCAACTGCTTCAGGTTGTTCTGACACCGCGACCGCGCGCTCGCCTCGCGGACTTTTTCGATCGCCGGCAGCAGGAGCCCGATCAGAAGAACGAGTATCGCGACCACCACGAGCAACTCGATCAGCGTGAATCCGGACGGTCGGCGGAGAGGCATGACTTTCCTCGTTCGGGCGGGGTCGGAGACAGGCCCCTGCGGGTCCGGGACGTGTCCCAGGTGCGAGTTGGGTCGGTGAATGGATTCAAAATAGAATACATTGAGTTCTGTGTCAAGAAAAGTAAATTCACTTTGCTCGGGCACCGAAATGTTCGCTCCGTCGGCGACCGGTGGCGATCAACTTCATGATCGCCCGATTCTTATTGTGGCGCGGTGGAGTGACCGAAGGCCGCGGTCGGCGGAGGGGTGACCGGCCAGGCTGTTCCCGAGCACGAGTTGCCGCGTCAGCCGATGTCGACCCGGCTCTTGTGGGCGTCCGGGATGACGACGACGCGGGCGGCGGCGTCGACGAGGCGTTGCAGTTCGGCGGCGGACGCCAGGGGCGTGGCGAAGAGGTCTTCGACCACGTCCTCCGCCCACCCGGACGCGACGAACAGGCTCGCCCGGGTGGCAGCGTTCGCCCACCGGGTCGCGGCGGCGGCGTCCGGCGGGTTGCGCCTGGCGAGTTTCTTCGCGGCGGCGGTGGGGTCGTCGAGCCCGCGGAGGAACGTCGCGCCGGGCCCGAGGTCGGGGCCGGCCGTCGCAAGGACCGCGATCCGGCCGTCGGGGGCGACGACCTGCGCCGCGGTGGCGGCCGCCTGCGCCAGCGCGGCGAAGTCGGTGCGGGCCGGGTCGCCGGAGACGGTCGCGACGACGAGGTCCGCGGCGGCCGGCACGGTGAACTTCCAGTGCGCCTCGTGCCGCTTCGCCCCCTCGTCGACCGTGCTCGGCAGCCCGACGACGACCTCCGCGACCCGCCCGCCGGCCCCCTCGATCACCTGCACGTAGATCGGCATCCCGAGCAGCCAGGCGACCTCGGCGGCTTCGCCGGGCGGGGTCGGGCCGGCCCGGGTTTCGGCGTCGGAGAGCGCCGGGAAGATCGCCGACTCGCCGCCGGTGGGGCCGCCGGTCGCGTCGAACCCGCGGCCGGTCAGCACGACGACCGCGTCCGCCTCGACGAGCGTCCGGTTCAGGTACACGCGGCGGCCGGCCTTCGTGGTCGCGACGTACCCGATCCGCTTGCGGTCCGCCGGGTCGTGGGCTTCGAGGGTCACGTCCGCGAACTCGTCCGGCAGGTCTTCGACCCAGGCCCCGTTGCCGCCGGGGGGCGTGACCACGGTGATCTGCGCCGCGGCGAGCCCCGATTTCGTGAGGTGTTCGACCGCGCCGGCGAGCAGTTCCGCGACGTGCGGCAGGGACTCGTCCAGGACGACCGCGACGCGGTCGTCCGGGGTCAGGGCGCGGTGGACGGGCGCGTCGACACCGCCCGGCGCGTCCATCGCCGCGAGGACCAGTTCGCGCGGCGAGCCCACCGGCGTCGGGCCGACGGCCCCCGTCCGCCGGAGCGGGACGTGCTTCTCGGGGGGGAGGTCGACCGTCCAGGTCTGTCGCCCGACGGGCAGGTGAATCGGGTGTGGCATTCGCTTCCTGGGGTCCGCTAACGGGTCGGCCGGCCGAGGGAACCCTCGCCGGCCCGATCCCCGCCCCGTCATCGTAGCCGAGGGTTCTGCGGACGCACACCACACCGTGGCGGGCAGTGCTACTTCGTGACCGTCACGTTCACCGCGAGCTGGGCGAGACGGGCTACGGCGTGGGCGACAACAGGCCACGGTGCGGATGGCTTTGCGTAAGTGAAGTCGAGAGCCACCTCGCCGGGGACAGTCGCCTCGTACTCGAAGACGTAGGTCCCCTGGCGAAGGTCGGTCGCCTCGTTCAGCGGGCGGAACGACTTGCTCGCGAGGGTCAACGGCTCGGCAACCGGTGGGACGCCGATTTGCGCCGGCGGGGGGAAGTGGTTTGACCACCCGGCCCCGACGTCCTTCGCCGCCAGTTCGAAGACGAGCCGCTGGCCGACCTTCAGGCCGACTTTTTTCCCTTTCGAGCTTGCGTCCAGCACGATCGGGTCGAGCCGGTCGGCCGGCAGCTTCTCGGCAATGACAAGTTCAACGGGCTTCGTGGTGATGGTCCCGGCCCACGGCTTGGGTGTTTGGTCGAGGCCGGAGATGGGGCCGAACGTCGCGGTTCCGACGACCGTGTACTTCCCGGGCGCGAGGCGGGGGAGCGGCCTTGGCGACGCCAACTGCTCCCCGCCGTAATGAAACGGGCCGTTCAAGACATCCTGTTGTACGGTCTCGATCCGGTTGAACGCGCACGCGAACAGTTGGTACGTCTGGACCTTCCGCGCCGCAACGGCGGCGAACTCGCGGTTGGGGTGCCACGGCCCCTTGCCGTCGGCGGTCCGGATCGACCATTTCCAGTCGGCCCCGAGGAGGTTCAGCCGGATCGGGTCCGCGTGCGGGCCTTCACGCCAGTTCTTCGGTGCGTGGGTGAACGTCACCACGAGTTCCGGCGTCTCCTCCGGCCCGTACACCGCGCGGGTCGGGCGGACGGTCACCTCGAGTTCCTTTTCCACCACCGCCTCGGACGCCTTGGGCCGGCTGACCGCCACGGCGGCGGGCACGTCCTTGTCCGGCTTCGACGGCAGCGGCGCGGCCGTCGAGGACAGTGACACCGCGGTGACACCCGCAACCGCGACCCCGAGCCCGACCAGGCCGGCGAGTTTCACCTTCTGAAAGACCATCATCCGAAGTTCCTCCCGTGTGAGGGCGGCGACGAGCCCGGTCCCGGACCCGGCCGCCGCGAGGTGAGTGGTGGAAGCACGCAACGCGACCGGCACCGCCGTCGCGGTCCCGCCGGCGGACAACATCCCGAGCACGCCCGTGCCGACGCCGACGCCGCGGCGGGCGAGCCGGTTCCGCAGCAGTTCCCGGCCGTGCTGGAGCCGGCCCTTGACCGTCGTCGGCGGCAGCCGCAGCACCTCGGCCGCCTCCTCGACGGTCCGGTCGTGCAGGCAGCAGAGCACCACCGGCAGCCGGAACTTCTCCGGCAGCCGCGCGACCTCGGCGTCGACGATCCCGCGGAACTCCCGCCACGCGGCCTCGTCGACCGGCGGGCGGCTCGGGGCGGGGCCGTCGGCGGGCGACGGCGTCCGCGCCCGGGCCACCTTCGCCCGGGCCCGCATCGCCGTGCGGTACGCGACGCCGTGCAGCCAGTTCGCGACCGACTCCTGCCAGCCGCCGGCGTCCGCCTTCTTCGCGAGCACCAGGAACGTGGCCTGGAAGGCGTCCTCGGCGGCGTGGTGGTCGCCGGTCACCCGCTTACACACGCCGAGCACCATCGCCCCGTGCCGGTCGACCAGCCGGCCGAAGGCGGGCTGCGTTCCGCTGGCGAACGCGGCGAGCAACTCCCGGTCGGTCGCGTCGTCCCGCGGCCCCGCGAGGTGGTGGAAGCGGTGCGCGAGTTCGTCGAGACCCATGAGCCGCCTCCGCCGGGGGAATTCCCCCATAATGTCCTGACCGGCCGGAACCGGAATAAGATTCCCGGAGAAGTGCGATGAGCGCCGTCGACCCGCAGACGTTGAAAGCCCAGATCCGCGAGCAGGCCCGCAAGAACCGCGTCGCGCAGAAGGACAAGGACGCGCTCAGCCGGCAGATCTGCGCCACCTTCATGGCCCGGCCCGAGTACGCCGACGCGAAAACGGTGCTCTTCTACGTCGACGCCGGCAGCGAGGTCCGCACCCGGCAGGCCCTGCCCGACGCCCTGAAGGACGGCAAGCGGATCGTCGTGCCGTGGTGCGTCGTCGAGACCAACGAGCTGGAACTGTTTCACCTCGAAGACATGAGCGAACTCGTCGAGGGGGCGTACAAGATCCTCGAACCGCGGGACGACCTCCGGTTCGCCCCCGGCAAGCGGCTGACCCCGGCGGACCTCGACCTCGTGATGGTCCCCGGCACCGCCTTCGACCCCCGCGGCGGCCGGATGGGACAGGGCAAAGGGTACTACGACCGGCTGCTGGCCAACACCCGGCCGGACGTCACGCTGATCGGGCTGGCGTTCGAGTGCCAGATGTTCCCGGAAATCCCGGTCGCCCCGCACGATGTGTTCATGGACGCGGTCATCACGGAGAAGCAGGTCTACCCGAATCCGGGCGGGGAGTAAGGGGTCAGCCGACAAAGACGCCGCCGGGGAAGCCGGGGACGGCGACGAACTCGAACAGCCGGGTGCCGGCGCCGCCGGCCAGGGCCAGCCCGGCGTAGCCGGTCACCCGGCTGCCGCCGCCGGGGCCGGACCCCGTCACGAGGTCGGCCCGCCGGTCGCCGTCCAGGTCCTTGACCGCCAGCCGGATGCCGCCGCGGTTGGCCGGGTCGCCGGCGAAGAAGTTGGCGACTTCGAGCCCGGCGGCGGCGTCCAGGGAGCCGAACTCCCCGGCGGCGAGGAGTTTCGCGCCGTCGGCGATCCGGACCCGCGGGCCGCCGCTCGGGCCGCCGCCGAAGATGAGATCGCCGATCCCGTCCCCGGTCACGTCGCCGACCGCGACGAAGCACCCGTTTCGGAGGCCGGGTTCGTAGGCGAAGAAGTTGGCGAGCGGCTCGCGGGGCTGACTGCCAACGGCGACTGCCGCCCCGTCCCAGACGCTGATCCGCGGGCCGCCGAGGAAGCCCGCGCTGACGACGACGTCCGGGACGCCGTCCCCGGTCACGTCCCCGACGGCGGCCCGCGCGCCGCCGCGGAAGGCGTCGTCCTGGATGCCGTAGTACCGGACCCGCTCGACGACCCGGCCGGCGGCGATACCCGCCCCGTCGAAGACGGCGACGACCGGCCCGCCCCCCTCGTCCGGGGTGACGACGACCTCGGCTCGGCCGTCGCCGTCGAAGTCCCCGGCCGCGACGTACACCCCGCCGCTGAACCCCGCCTCGAACGCGCCGAACTCGACGAGCCGGGTCCGGGTCACGCCGTCGTACACGGCCACCCGCGGCGCGCCGCCCGGCCCGGCCCCGGCGATCAGGTCCGGGACGCCGTCCCCGGTCACGTCCGCGACGGCCACCCGCACCCCGCCCGGCAGGTCGCCGACGAACCCGCCCTGGAACGCTTCCACCGAGAACCTCGGCGTCCGGTCCGGGGCGTACACCGTGACGGCGGTCGGCCCGCCCGGCCCGGCCCCGACCGCGAACGGCCCGACGAGCGGCCGCGTCGGACCGTCCGGACCCAACGGCGGACCTGAGACCGCCACGGTGTGCGACGCGCGAACCGCTGGAAAGGCCCGGTCAGCGGCCGTGACCGCTTGCGTCCCTGGCGTCCGCATTGTCACCGTGAACACATGCACGCCGTTGTCCGCGGGCGTGAACCGGTACAAGGCGGGCAGCCCGAGAATCGCCGCGTCCGTCGAGGACAGGTCCACGGTCCCCCGGTAGCCGGTGAACACCGCCCCGCCGGGCAGCCGGGCCGTCACCGTGATCGCGATCGTCTGCCCGGTCGTGCTGGTCGTTGGCCCGGTCACGGTGAACGACGCGACCGCGACGGTCGTGTTCACCGTCACCTGCACGCCGCCGGGGCTGTTCGACGAGGTGCTCAGCAGGTCCGGCAGTCCGTCGCCGTTGAAGTCCGTCGCCCGCACGTCCGTGGGGTTGGCCGCGGCCGGGGCCGTGACCGCCGGGGCGAAGCCGCCCGACCCGTCCCCGATCAGGACCGCCGTCTCGGTCGTCGGGGACGACGCGCCCTGCACCTGAACCGCGAGGTCGAGGACCCCGTCCGCGTCGAAGTCGTCCGCGGCGACGAACCCGGCGAGGTTGAACCCGGTGGAAAAGGCGTCGGACTCGGCGAACCCGCCGGCCCCGTTCCCGAGGTAGATGCCGACGAACCCGTTCGACCGGTAGACGACGGCGATGTCCGGGTTCCCGTCGCCGTTGAAATCGCCGACCGCGAGCCCCTGTTGCAGTTCGCCGGACAGGGACGAGTACAGCACCGGCGCGGCAAGCCCGCCCGCCCCGGTGTTGCGGTACACGCCGAACCGGTTCGTGTCGAACTCGGACAGGACGACGTCCGGGTCGCCGTCCCGGTCGATGTCCGCCACCGCGAGGCCCGACGCGAACCCGCCGCCGGCCGGGGCCGTCCACGTCGGAGCCCCGACGACGGCGGCCGACCCGTCGTTCAGCAAGATGCCCACGCCCTTCGGGTTGGCCCCGACAACGAGGTCGTTCTTGCCGTCCCCGTTCATGTCGACCACCGCCACGTCCCGCGGCTTGGCGAAGTCGACCGCCGAGTTGTAGAAGTTCACGGTGAGGGGAGCCTTGAACGTGCCGTCCCCCCGGCCGCGGATGATGTACACCGCGTAGGCTTCGAACCCGGACGCGATGATGTCGTTGTTCCCGTCCCCGTCCAGGTCCGCGATCTGGACGCGGTCGGTCCCGCCGGCCCCGCCGATGTCCGTGAGCTTGGTCAGGCTCGTGCCGTTCACGTTCTGGAACACGGTGATGCCGTCGGCGTTCGGCACGGCGAGGTCCGGCCGGCCGTCGCCGGTCAGGTCGCCGGCGGCGACGGACCGGGCGAACGCCCCGGTGGCGGCGTCGAAGAACGACCCGAAGGCGACCGGGGTGAGCCGGGGTTCCAGTGCGATCAGCCGGGGGGCGAACCGACGCATGACGATCTCGGGACGGGAAACGCTCAAGAAACGATGCCGGGATTGTACCTGAGACTCACCTGTGCAGCGGGGATTTTGTCCCGAGAGCAGGAGTGATTCAGGAATCGGCAGTGACGCGAAACCGCTCGCGACCCGTGATTGCTGCCTTTCCGCGCGTCAGGCGCTGAAGTTGCACTGAGAAGAAACGACACCCAAGACGCCGGCGAACCGCGAAAACTGCCCAGGAATCGGGCAGGCGAGCCGCGTGAATTGGCAACGGACGCCCGGTTCGCAGGCACTGGAGACCTTATGCCACCTCTCGCCACGCTTTCTCCGCCTTCCGCCAGTTCGTCGGCCCCGCCCGGCCAGTCCGGCGTCCGCACGATGCGGCTGTTCGACGACTACGCCATGCACCCGACCGCCTGGGACGAGCTGTTCGGCCCGGCCCGGAAGCCGCACGCCCACTGTGCGACGCTCGCCGAGCGGCTCGGCAAGTTTCGCGTGCCCGAGTTCCTGGAGCGCCGCACGACCGCGGACATGGCGTTCGTCAACCAGGGCATCACGTTCTCCGTCTACAGCGACCGCCGCGGCACGGAAAAAATCTTCCCATTCGACCTCGTCCCGCGGTGCATCCCGGCGAAGGAGTGGTACGACCTCGAAGCGGGGCTCGTGCAGCGGATCAAGGCGCTCAACCTGTTTCTGCACGACGTGTACCACGACCAGCGGATTCTGAAAGAGAAGGTCATCCCCGCGGACATCGTGCTCGGCTCGAAGGCGCTTCGCCCCGAGATGCACGGGTTCACCCCGCCGGGCGGGACGTACATCCACATCTGCGGGACCGACCTGGTGCGGGACGCGAAGGGGGAATTCCTCGTCCTCGAAGACAACGGCCGGACGCCGTCGGGCGTGAGCTACGTGCTCGAAAACCGGGCGGTGATGAAGAAGGTCTTCCCGCAGCTCTTCGCGGACTGCCGGGTGAAGCGGGTCGAAGACTACCCGCACAAACTGCGGCGGGCCCTGGAGTCCGTCGCGCCGGTAAACGCGGTGCCGACGGAGAGCGGCGCGCCGCTGGTGGTGGTGCTCTCGCCGGGGCCGTACAACTCGGCGTACTTCGAGCACAGCTTCCTCGCCCGGCACATGGGCGTCGAGCTCGTTCTGGGCCAGGACCTGTTCGTCCACGACGACGTGGTCTACCTGAAGACGACCCGCGGGCCGCAGCGGGTGGACGTGATCTACCGCCGGCTCGACGACGACTTCCTCGACCCGAAGGCGTTCCGGCCGGACTCGCTGCTCGGCGTGCCGGGCGTGTTCCAGGCGTACCGCAAGGGGAACGTCACCCTGGCGAACGCGGTCGGCACCGGCGTCGCCGACGACAAGGCGGTCTACCCGTTCGTCGAGGACATGATCCGCTTCTACCTGTCCGAAGAACCAAAACTCCGCAACGTGCCGACGTACATCTGCGCCCGCGAGGCGGACCTGAAGTACACGCTCGAACACCTGCCCGAACTGGTGGTGAAGGCGGTGAACGAGTCCGGCGGGTACGGCATGTTGATGGGGCCGAGCAGCACCGTCGCCCAGCGGAACGAGTTCGCCGCGAAGCTGAAGGAGAACCCCCGCAACTACGTCGCGCAACCCGTCGTGACGCTGAGCACCTGCCCGACGTGGACGGAAGACGGCCTCGCCCCGCGGCACGTCGACCTGCGGCCGTATATCGTCACCGGCAAGGAAGACGTCTGGGTGGTGCCCGGTGGGCTGACACGAACCGCGCTCGTGAAGGGCTCTTTGGTGGTGAACAGCAGCCAGGGCGGCGGATCAAAAGATACCTGGGTGATGGAGAATGGGCAGTGATGCGAGTCTAGCTGTTAGTTTCTGGCTGTTAGCTATTAGCTAAAAGCTGACGGCTAATAGCTAGACTCAACTTTGTGTATAGATCCGGATAGAACCAGCATCAACAGACGTATCAAACATGATCTCACGAGTTGCGGAACACTGTTACTGGCTCAGTCGGTATCTGGAGCGGGCCGAGAACACCGCCCGCGTTCTGGAAGTGAATCACACGCTGCTGCTCGACTTCCACGTGCCCGTCGAGCAGCAGTGGCGGCCGCTGCTCATCATCTCGGGGATCCACGATTACAAGGAGGAAGCCACCGCCGAGAACGTCCAGGACTTCATGACCTGGGACGAGAAGAACCCGTTCAGCATTGTCTCCAGTTTGGCGGCGGCCCGCGAGAACGGGCGGATCATCCGCGAGGTGATTTCCGCGGAGGTGTGGGAGCGGCTGAACTTCTATCACCTGTGGATCCGGTCGCAAGCCTCGCAAAACATGTATGCGACGAGCCGGAGTGAATTCTACGGCCAGATCCGCCGCATCAATCAACTCATCCACGGCATCGCGTCCGGCACCATGTCCCACGGCGAGGCGTGGGAGTTCTTCCGGTTCGGCATGTACCTCGAACGCGCCTGTCAGACGGCCCGCATTTTGGACGTGAAGTATCACACCCTGTTGCAGAAGGTCGAATACGTCGGTACGCCGGTGGACAACGCCCACTGGATTGCGATCCTCATGAGTTGCAGCGGGTACGAGCCGTTCCACAAGCGGCCGCGGGTCCACCCGATCGACCCCGGTGCCGCCGTCGCGGACTTCCTGCTGTTCGACCCCGAGTTCCCGCGGTCGATCCAGCGGTGCCTGGACGAGTGCCGCACGTCCGCGGTCCGGGCGGGCGGCGGGAAGAGGAACGAGGTCGAGGCGAAGTTGGTCGAGTTGATCGGGTGGCTGGACGCCCGCGACATCCAGGACGTGGTCCGCGACGGCCTGCACGAGTGCCTGACGAAGATCGTGGACTCCATCCACGACATCGGCCACGCGATCGACCGGACGTACTTCAACCCCCCCGTGGAGCCGCCGACGAACGGCAAGCCGGCGGCCGCGACGCAAACGCAGTCGCAAAGTCAGGGATGAATCGGCGCAACCCCTACAACCCGCCCGCCCGCCCGGCGGATTGCCCGGACATCGCGCCGGACCTCCCCCGAGGCGGGCGGCCGCGCGATATGACTACCGCTGACCGCACCTGACAACGGGACTTCGCACCATGGGCATCCGCGTCGCGCTCCGGCACGTCACCGAGTACGTTTACGACAAGCCGGTCACGCTCAGCCCGCACGTCGTCCGCCTGCGGCCCGCCCCGCACAGCCGCACCGCGATCCGCTCCTACTCGCTGAAGATCGACCCCGGCACGCACTTCCTGAACTGGCAGCAAGACCCGTACTCGAACTACCACGCCCGGCTCGTCTTCCCGGAGCCGACGCACGAGTTCCGCGTCACGGTCGACCTCGTCGCCGAGATGACGCCGATCAACCCGTTCGACTTCTTCGTCGAGGAGTCCGCCGAGAAGTACCCGTTCCGGTACGACGAGATCACCGCGAAGGAACTGATCCCGTACCTGGAAACGCTCCCCGCCGGGCCGAGGCTGCAAGCCCTGATCGACACGCACCGCAAGACGGACGTCCGCAGCGTCGACTACCTCGTCGAACTGAACCAGGCCGTGCAGCACGCGGTGAAGTACGTCATCCGCCTGGAACCGGGCGTGCAGGAGCCGGAATACACGCTCGAATGCGGGTCCGGGTCGTGCCGGGATTCCGCGTGGCTACTCGTCCAACTCTGCCGACACCTCGGCCTCGCGGCGCGGTTCGCCTCCGGCTACCTGATCCAACTCGTCGCCGACGAAAAGCCGTTGGAAGGCCCGGAAGGCCCGGTTGCGGACTTCACGGACCTGCACGCCTGGACCGAGGTGTACCTCCCCGGCGCGGGCTGGGTCGGCGTCGACCCCACGTCCGGCTTGATGACCGCCGAAGGGCACATCCCCCTCGCGTGTACCGCCGACCCGCAATCCGCGTCGCCGATCACGGGGGCCTTCGGCTGGCTCAACGAGAAGGGGACGGAAAAGTTCCACTTCGAGATGTCCGTCACCCGCATCGACGAGGCCCCGCGCGTCACGAAGCCGTACACGGAAGACCAGTGGGAAGCCGTGGACGCGCTCGGCCGGGCGGTCGACAGCGAACTCCGCGAGTGGGACGTCCGCCTGACGATGGGCGGGGAGCCGACGTTCGTGTCCGTCGACGACCGCGACGGGGACGAGTGGAACACCGCCGCCCTCGGGCCGACCAAGCGGCTCCGCGGGGCGGAACTGCTCAAGCGGCTCCGCGACCGGTTCGGCCCCGGCGGGGTGCTGCACTTCGGCCAGGGCAAGTGGTACCCCGGCGAGTCCCTGCCCCGGTGGGCGTTCGCGTGCTTCTGGCGGAAGGACGGCGAGCCGATCTGGGCGGACCCCGGCCTCGTGGCGGACGAGCGGGTCGCCTACGGGTTCACCGCGACGGAGGCCTCGAACTTCGCGGTCACGCTGGCGGAGATCCTGGGCGTCGACCCGAAGTACGCGGTGCCGGGCTACGAGGACGCCTGGTACTACCTGTGGAAGGAACGCCGGCTGCCGACCAACGTCGACCCGCACGACAGCAAGCTCGACAACCCGGAGGACCGGGCGCGCCTGGCGAAGGTCTTCGAGCAAGGGCTCGCGGCGACGGTCGGGTACGCGCTGCCGCTGCGGCGGGACCACTCTGGGCCGAAGCCGGCGTGGGTGTCCGGCCCGTGGTTCGTGCGGCCGGAAAAGCTGTTCCTGATCCCCGGCGACTCGCCGATGGGCTTCCGGCTGCCGCTCGACTCGCTGCCGTGGGAGGTCGAACACCAGCGGCAGTTCCTCGACGAGCGCGACCCGTTCGCCCCGCGCGGCCCGCTCCCGCCCCGGATGCAGACCGCCCCGAAGAAGACGCTGCCGTCCGCCAACGGCAAGCCGTTCCGCGGCGACACGCCGACCGACTTCGACTCGTCCGTGGTCCGCACCGCGCTGTGCGTCGAGCCGCGGAACGGCGTGATGCACGTGTTCGTCCCGCCGATGCGGTTCCTGGAAGACTACCTGGACATGATCGCCGCGATCGAGGCGGCCGCCGCCGAGACGAAGATCCCCGTGCTGATCGAGGGCTATCGCCCCCCGTCGGACTCGCGGATCAACCACTTCTCCGTGACGCCCGACCCCGGCGTGATCGAGGTGAACATCCACCCGGCGAGCAGCTGGGAGGAGTGCGTCGACTTCACGCACACGGTCTACGAGGAAGCCAAGAAGACGCGGCTGTCCACGGAAAAGTTCATGCTCGACGGCCGGCACACCGGCACCGGCGGCGGGAACCACGTCGTCATGGGCGGGGCCACCCCCGCGGACAGCCCGTTCCTCCGCCGCCCGGACCTGCTCGCGTCGCTGGTCAGCTTCTGGAACAACCACCCGTCGCTGTCGTACCTGTTCAGCGGCATGTTCGTCGGCCCGACGAGCCAGCACCCGCGGATCGACGAGGCCCGCAACGACACGCTCTACGAGTTCGGCCTGGCGTGCTCGCAGCTGCAAAACTCCGGCGGCACGCCCCCCGCGTGGCTGACCGACCGGCTGTTCCGGCACCTGCTCGTGGACATCACGGGGAACACGCACCGGACCGAGTTCTGCATCGACAAGCTGTTCTCCCCGGACTCGTCTTCGGGCCGGCTGGGGCTCGTCGAACTGCGGTCGTTCGAGATGCCGCCGCACGCGCGGATGAGCTGCGTCCAGCAACTCTTCCTGCGCGCCGCCGTGGCGAAGTTCTGGAAGCAGCCGTACCGCCGGAAGCTGGTCCGGTGGGGGACGGAACTGCACGACCGGTTCATGCTGCCGCACTTCGTGCAGCAAGACTTCCTCGACGTGCTCGACGAGTTCAAGCAGTCCGGCGCGGCGTTCGACCCCGAGTGGTTCGTGCCGCACTACGAGTTCCGCTTCCCCCTGCTGGGCGAAGTGACCCAGCGCGGGGTGAACCTCGAAATCCGGCAGGCGATCGAGCCGTGGCACGTCCTGGGCGAGGAGGCCACCGCCGGCGGCACGGCGAGGTACGTCGACTCCTCCGTGGAACGGGTTCAGGTGAAGGTGCAGGGGCTGACCGACCCCCGGCACGTCGTGACGTGCAACGGCCGCCGGGTGCCGCTGCACCCGACCGGGACGAAGGGCGAGTACGTGGCCGGCGTCCGCTACCGGGCGTGGCAGCCGCCGAGCTGCCTGCACCCGAACATCGGCGTGCATTCGCCGCTGGTGTTCGACCTGCTCGACACCTGGAACGACCGCAGCATCGGCGGGTGCGTGTACCACGTCGCCCACCCCGGCGGCCGGGCGAACGAGACGTTCCCGGTCAACAGCCTCGCCGCGGAAAGCCGCCGGCTGGCCCGGTTCTGGACCCTCGGCCACACGCCGGGGCCGGTGAGCGTCCCCCCGGAGGAGCCGAACCCGGAGTTCCCCTTCACGCTGGACCTCCGCCGCGCGGAGCCCCCGAAGTACGGCTGGCCGGAACCCCCGGAGCCCGCCCCGCCGACGCGATTGGCCTCGACGCGGGAACGGGTGGGTGCGGTAGAATGAGGACCTTCGTTTAGCCGCGACGCGCAGCGGAGCGCGACCGCCAAGCGCTCCGCTGCGCGTCGCGGCTAAACGAGTTTTCCGGAGACTCCTTCCCTGACCGCGACGCGCCTCCCCCCGGCGGCCGGCCCGTCCCATGCGAACGGGACGCCCGCCCGAATCGCCTACGACCCGCCGCCCGGCGGGTTCGACGAGGCCGTGGACCCCGCCGGGGTGCCGCGGGCGCACTGGCACCTCTTCTTCCGCTCCGTCGCCGAACTCGGGATGCCCGAACTGTCGCGGCGGTGGCGGGAGGCCCAGCACATCATCCGCGAGAACGGCGTCACCTACAACGTCTACGGCGACCCCCGCGGCACCACCCGCCCCTGGCAACTCGACCCCATCCCGCTCCTGATTTCCCCGTCCGACGCCGAGTTCCTCGAAGGGGCACTCATTCAGCGAGCC
The DNA here is from genome assembly GCA_964444365.1 of uncultured Alcaligenaceae bacterium. Lineage (GTDB taxonomy): Bacteria > Planctomycetota > Planctomycetia > Gemmatales > Gemmataceae > CAYUHJ01. Next base: position 44,042 of record CAYUHJ010000013.1, read on the forward strand.
CGGTTGCTCGAACTCGTCCTCGATGATCTTTATGGCCCGCAACGCCTCCTCGCCGATGGGCTGATCCCGCCCGAACTGGTCTTCGCCAACCCCGGCTTCTTGCGTCCCGTTCGCGGCATCTCGCTCCCCGGCGGGCGACGGCTGCACCTGTACGCGGCGAACCTGTCCCGCACCCCGGACGGCGGCTGGGTCATTCTCGGCGACCGCACGCAAGGCCCGAGCGGGGCCGGGTACGCCCTCGAAAACCGCATCGTGCTGTCGCGGACGCTCCCCGAAGCCTTCGGCGACTGCCGCGTTCACCGGCTCGCGCTCTTCTTCCGCACCCTTCGCGACACGCTGAAGTCCCTCGCCCCCCGGAACCGCGACAACCCCCGCATCGTGCTGCTGACGCCGGGGCCGTACAACGAGACCTACTTCGAGCACGCCTACCTCGCCCGCTACCTCGGGTACACGCTCGTCGAGGGCGGCGACCTCACGGTGCGGGACAACCGCGTCTTCCTGAAAGTGCTCGGCGGGCTGCAACCGGTGGACGTCATCTTCCGCCGGCTCGACGACGACTTTTGCGACCCGCTCGAACTGCGGCCCGACTCCTTCCTCGGCGTGCCGGGGCTGGTGAACGCGGTGCGGGCCGGGAACGTCGCCGTCGCGAACGCGCTCGGGGCCGGGGCCGCGGAGGCGAACGCGCTGCTGGCGTACCTGCCCCGGCTGTGCCGCGAACTGCTCGGCGAGGACCTGCGGCTGGCGAACGTGCGGACGTGGTGGTGCGGCGACCCGGTGTCGCTGGGCTACGTCCTGTCGAACCTCACGGACTACGTCTTCAAGCCGGCGTTCCCCGGCATGCGGATGGAGCCCGTCTTCCCTGGCACGCTCGACGCCGACCGCCGGGCCGCGTTCGTCGACCGCCTGAAGGCGAAGCCGCGGGACTACGTCGCCCAGGAACGGATCTCGCTGTCGATGTCGCCGTGCCTCGTCGGGGACCGGTTGGTCCCGCGGGCGGCGGTGTTGCGGGCGTACCTCGCGGCGGAAGGGGACTCGTTCACCGTCATGCCCGGCGGGCTGACCCGCGTGGCGGCCAGTGCGGACTCGATGATCGTGTCCATGCAGCGGGGGGCCGGCAGCAAGGACACCTGGGTCCTGTCCGCGGGCACGGTCAGCAACTTCAGCCTGCTCGCCCCGAGCGGCCTGCCCGTGGAACTGAGCCGCGCCGGCGGCGACCTGCCGAGCCGGGCGGCGGACAACCTCTTCTGGCTCGGGCGGTACGCGGAACGCGCCGAAGGCACGACCCGCCTGCTCCGCGGCGTCATCACCCGGCTCACGGACAAGTCCACGTTCGCCGACGTGCCGGAACTGCCGCCGCTGCTGCGGGCTCTCACGATGGTCAGCGACAGCTACCCCGGTTTCGTCGGCGAGGGGGGCACCGCCCGGCTCCGCGACCCGGAACCGGAGGTGCTCGCGCTCGTCTACGACACGTCCCGGCACGGCAGCCTCGCGTCGGTCATCACCGGCCTGCAGCGGGTCGCCGGCGTGGCCCGGGACCGCATCTCCACCGACATGTGGCGGGTCATCTACGGCCTCGCCAGCTTCCCGTTCGACGCCCACAAGGCGGACGTCCCGACGCTCGGCGACGTGCCCGCGGCCGGCCCGGACGGCCCCACCCCGGCGGACGTCCTCGACCTGCTCAACCGCACTGTGATTTCCCTCTCCGCGTTCGGCGGGCTCGCGGTCGAGAGCATGACCCGCGGCGAGGGGTGGCGGTTCCTCGACATGGGCCGCCGGCTCGAACGCACCGTCCACATGGTCGCCCTGCTCCGCGGCACGCTGCTCCACCCGGTCGCCCACGAGGGCCCGGTGCTCGAAGCGGTGCTCGAAGTCGCGGACAGTTCCATGACCTACCGCCGGCGGTACATGGGCACCCTCCGCACGGAAGCGGTGCTCGACCTGCTCGTCGCCGACGACACGAACCCGCGGTCGCTGGCCGCCCAGCTGTCCGCCCTGGTGGAAGACGTGGACAAGCTCCCGCGGACGACCCAAGGCCCCGCCCGCCGGCCGGAGCAGCGGCTCGCCCTGACGGGGCTGAACGCGGTCCAACTCGCCGACGTGGAGAAGCTCGGCCAGGTCCACGCCGGCTCCCGCCCCTTTTTGCGCGACCTCTTCGATCAGCTCGGCGTGGTGCTGCCGGCCCTCTCGGACGTCATCACCCAGCACTACCTCAGCCACCTGCAAACGTCCCGCCACCTCGCCTCGAACCCCCCGCCGCGGACCGCCTCGACGGGCGGGTTCGAGTTGTAAGAAGCCGTCACGAAACAACGTCCTGATTTCTCGCTCTTCTCGAAGAGCCGCGAACGCGAGTGAGCGGTTCACTTCCGCCCAGGTGAGGCTGCCTTTTTCCCCAGGAAGCGAGCCGCTCACTGGCGTTCGCGGCTCTCAAGAACACGAACACTTCGGCGGACACTTCCCAAGCACTTTCCGGTGAGGCTCTCGCTCACGACGGCCGCTCTCGAAGCGAGCCGGAGATTTACTCTGTCCCAAGTAGAAGGTCGACGACCCAACACCCGTCTTGGTGAGGTCCGTTCCCACGGCAGTGCCCGAGAAGGTCCGCGTCAGTGCAGCCGGCTTCTTCCAGGGCGTCGGCCAGGATCGGGAGTCGCCCGTATGCGAAGTCTTCGACGATGCCGTGTGTCAGCCCGAGGACCGTCGACGTTCTCCATTCGGGCCGGATCGCGGCGAGCCCGATCCTGGCAGCGGGACCATTTTCAGGCACGAGCGGAAGGGCATCCGCGAGGCGGTTCAACCACTCGGAACCACTGCCGCCGATCCATGGATACTCTTTGACGAAATCGTCCCAGGCCACCCGCAGGCGGGTCGCGTCGAACGCCGCCACCCCGGCCGGCACGACGAAGCGCTCGTGAAAGTCCGCCGAAAAGCGAACGGCCTCGGCAAGCAGAACCGCGTCGTACACGTCCTTCGCTTGCGGGTACATGTCTGTCGCAAGCCAGACGAGCTTCCAGGCCAGCGACATTTCCGGGCCGACCGCCCGGACCCGGACACACCCGCCGTCCGCGAGAGGGATGGGGTCGAAGTTCGTCGCGTCCGGGATGTCTTCGTTGAAAGTCACGTCGACTTGAACCGACCCTCCGTGGACGTCGTACAACTGCCACGGGACCACAATTCGCCGCCCCTGCGCCCGCTCGTAGGTCCAAATTTCGTCGCTCGCGATCTGCGAACACTCGAACACGAGGCCCGCCGGAGCCGGTTGAGATGCGATGAGCTTGCCGAGTTGGGAAGCGATGTCGTCTCCCGCCCGAACGGGAAGAGTCGTAGCGACGAAATCCAGGTCGCCCGGCTCTCTCGCCCGGTCACCAAACCACGCTTTCAGCAACCGACTTCCCCGCAGAACGAGCAACGCCCCCCAGTGCGATTCGGCGATCAGACGCAGCACGAAGTCGGTCGCGCAACGCCGCGCGAACCGCCACCGGATGGCCGTCGCTTCGTCGGGGAACCGAGGGTCCCCCGCTCGAAAAGCCTGCCGGAATTGCTTCAATGCCGGGTCGAAAATCGGCGACTGCCCACCGAAGCGAACCAGTGATGCCTGATACGTGCGTGGAAGATCGGGGCTCATCGTGTCTCCTCTCCAAAGGGGATGAACGGCAGACGCGAGGGAGAGGGACCGGGTTCGGACTTACCGCAGCGCCCGGTGGACCCGCAGCATCTCCAGGGTTCGCCGCATGTCCGGGGGGAACGGGGCTTCCGCCTCGACCCAGACGCCCTTGCGGGGGTGCTTGAACCGGAGCCGCAGGGCGTGGAGGGCTTGCCGATTGAGGAGGACTTCGTCGTTCGGCTTCGGCAGGCCGGGGAGCAGGTCGGACACCCGCACCGGGGCCCCGTTGCCGTACTGCCGGTCGCACAGGACGGGGCACTTGACGTAGGCCAGGTGGACGCGGATCTGGTGGGTGCGGCCGGTGCGGGGCTGGATCTTCACCAGGCCGTAGCCGCAGAACCGTTCCATCACCTCGTAGTAGCTCGTCGCGGACTTCGCCTCGGGGTCGTCCGCGTGGGTGACGACCATCTTTTCCCGCTCGGCGTGGTGGTGCTTCAGGGCCGCCTCGATGTAGTCGCTGTCCCGGTCCGGGGTGCCGGCCGTGATCGCGACGTACTCCTTGTGGACGGTCCGCCCCTCGAACTGCTGGCTGATCTCGCGGTGGGTGGTGTCTTCCTTCGCGATGAGGATGACGCCGCTGGTGTCGCGGTCGAGGCGGTGGACGATGCCGGGGCGGAACGTGCCGTTCTCCCGGCTGAGCGCGTCCTTGAACCGGAACGCGAGGGCGTTGGCCAGCGTCCCCTTCCAGTTGCCGCGGGCGGGGTGGACGACCATGTCCGGCGGCTTGTTGATGAGCGCGAGCCACTCGTCCTCGTACAGCACTTCCAGCGGGATGTCTTCCGGCAGGATCACGTCGTGGATCGGTTCCGGCATCGTGACGACGAGTCGGTCGTCGTTCCGCACCTTGTAGCTGGACTTGGTCGTCCGGCCGTTGACGGTCACGTGCCCGCCGGCGATGGCGGTCTGCAGTTCCGAGCGGCTGAACTCGTGGAAGAAGACTTGCAGGTAGTGGTCGAGCCGCATCCCTTCGGCTTTGACTTTGACGTGCAGGTGGACCGGCTCGCGCGGCCGGGCGACGCCGTCCGGCACGTCGACGGCGTGGCGGAAGGACGGGGCTTCGGGCGGCAGCAGGTCTTCGTCGTCCACGGGCACACCATTCCGTTCGACTCGACATTCCCTACCGAACGTAGGGCTGAAGTGTCACGAGCCCGGGAACCACACGGTAGTGTTTCGCGTTGAAGGTACACAACTCGGCAGAAAGCCCCACCGCGAGGGCTCCGATCAGCGAGTCCAAGAGGCCGAGGCTGTGCGAGAGGTGGAACGCGGTGAAGTCGGCCAGTGCCTTTTGGCAATCCGTTGTCGTCGGCCAGACCACCGGAAGCGGGGCGACGAGTCGAAGGGCTTCTCGCACTTGCGTGGAATTCGTAGCTCCCTGAACCAGTTCCATCGCGACCAGTCCTGGAACGGAGGGCAGTTCCGTCAACCCGGTGAACCAGCCGACGGCGGCGGGGTGTCCTTTCTGAATGTCGATGAGGACATCGGTGTCGAGGATCAGCACGTCGTTCACGCCCCTCGACACTGAGCCTGTTCGCGAAGCTGACGGGCCAGGACCGGGCTGTCCGTCGGATCGGTTCGCGTCCCGATCAACCCCTCGGCTTGCCAGTACGCGACGATCTCGGCACCCGTCCGCATCTCGCTCGTCGGCGGCTGTGCCGTCGTCAACAACCGGATGGCGTAGTCCGGCAGAGACATGCCGAGTCGATTCGCCTCTCTGGTCAAGGCGTCGGCGAGGTGGTCGGGGATGGCCAAGGTCAACGACGACATGGCACGGACTCCGGAACCGACTTACTTCTTCGTCGTCGGAGGGACGGCGGGCGGCACCGGCGGCTTGACGTCCGCGGGCGGCTTGATGTCCGGCGGCGGGGTCGGGTTCGGGATTTCCGGCGGCTTGATGTCCGCGGGCGGCTTGATGTCCGGCGGCGGCAGCGGGCTCATCCGCTCGTTCAGGATCTTCCCGAGGTCCGCGACCTGCGTGGCGCGGGCGGTCAGGTCGTCGGCCCGCTTCTTCGCGCTCTCGCCGGCGGGGGTGGCTTCCCCGCACAGCTTCGCGAGCTTGCGGTAGAGTTCCACCGCAACATCGACCGACCCGCGCGAACCGCCGCCGTCCTTCGGGATGCCGACGAGGGCCAGTTCCGCCTCGGCCGCGTTGCGGAGGGCCTCGCCCTTCAGCGTCACGTCGTCGAACTCGGTCGACAGTTTGGTGAACTCCTCCCGGGCCTTCTCGACGGCCTCGATCCCCTTCTTCCGCGTCTCCTTGTCCCGGACGGACAGGAACGCGATCCCTTCGGGGCCGAGCCAGATGCGGGCCTGTTCCATCCGCGCGACCTTGCCGACCGTCGTCTTCGGGTTGCTCTTGATGAACTCGTCCAGGTCCTTCGCGGTGGTCAGCTGCTCGAAGCCGGACCACTGCGCGGACGCGGACTTGCGGTTCTGCTGGGCGAGGTACCACCACAGCCCGCCGACCACGACGACCGCGATGACGCCGGCCAGCACCTTCGGGTTGACGTTCTGCGCGAACGCGGCCTTCGCGCCGTCCCACATCTCCTTGATCCCCTCGCCGACGGTTTCGGGCGGCGGGCCGGAGTGCGGCGTCGGGGCGTTCGGGTCGGTGACGGTGGTCGTAACCGGGGCTTCGGCGCTCTTGGGTTCTTCCGCCTTCATGCGGGCCTCCCGGTTGGATTCGCGGTCGCTTCGATCAGGTGGATGATAGGAGGTGCGTCCGGGCCGGTCAACGCCGCGACGGGGGGAGCGGGGGCTCCCGCCCGGCGGCATCGGTGCGAACGGCGGTCGCCTCGAACGAGCGAACGCCCGGACGTCTACTTCGCGAACTGGAGCAGCCCGAACCCCTCCGGCCGCGGCGTGTCGCCCGCCGGGCCGCTCCACGACTGGACGCCTTCGCCCGGCACCACGCGGACCACGTTCGCGGCCCAGGTGACGCCGGGGGTCGGCGCGGTGCCGGTCAGTTCCGTCAGGGGAATCGCGACCTCGGCGGTCCACCCCGTTGGGGTCGGTTCCACCGCGACGAACCACTTCGGGTTCCACGTCCTGTCGCCCCAGCAGTCTTCCGCCACGCAGCCGCGGTGGTCGACTTGGAGGCGGTAGAAGGTCTGGTAGTCGCGGTCGAGGTCGAGCAGGATGTCGACGCGGTCGTGGCCGCGGAGGTCGTCGTCGTACCGCCGCTTGTCGGCCTTGATGACCTGCTTGCCGTCCGGGTGGCCGCAGCGGACCGCGACGTACAGGAACTTGTCGTCGAACGCGAACCGGGCATCAGTCGGGTACGCCTTCGCGGACGTGCCGGCGGAGTCGGTCAGCGGTTGCGCGTTGAAGTTCTTCCAGCACGCATCGTCGAGCTTGCCGTCGAGGAACGGTTTCGCCGCCGCATTCGCCGCGAGAGCCAGCGGTTTCGGACGGACGCCGGGCTGCTGCGGGTTCCCGAGCCAGACTTCCGCGGACGCACACTCGCGCCACGGGTCGGAGCCGGTGCTCGCGTTTCGGGCCAGGATTTGAGCCGATTTCGCGGCATCGCCGTAGAGCCCGAGTTGCCGGCGGGCGGCGAGCAGGCAGAGGTTCGTCGCCGGGTCGCGGGCGTAGGCGGCCCCGAACGCGGCGAGTTTCGGTTCGAGGTCGAGGCACGCCTGGTTCCACTGCCGGGCCGCCTCCGGGCTGCTGAAGCGGTACACCTGCTTCGCCAGACTCGGTTCCAGGTGCGTGGCTTGCTTCACGTCCGCGTTGCCGGCCGGCTCGAACGCGGCTTTCTGGAAGACGACGAGTTGCCCGAGTTCGATGCGTCGGCGCACTTCCGAACTGCTATAGAACCGGGCCAACCAGCGGAACGCCTCGGCGGACTCGGCGTGGGCGGGGTACTTCTCCGCGACGAGCGAGTACATCTCGCGGGCGGCGGTCCACTTGCCCTCCTCGGCGAACCGCTTGCCGAGCGCGACGGCGGTGCGGGCGGCCATGTCGTCGGGCATTTCGGAGACGCTGCGGGCCGCGTGTACGAGTGCCTTCTCCGGGTCGCCGGGCATTTGCACCATCAGTTCGAGTTGCCGGCGAAGCTTGCCCGCTTTCTCGCGATCGCCCAGCAGGAGGGCGACGGCCGGGGACGGGTCCGCCTTCTTCCGCCGGGCGGTGCCGCCTTCCGGCAGGTCGAGGCCGTCCGTCAGAACCGCGTGGTTTTCCGAGCCTTTCAGGCGGTGCGACAGCAGCCGGAAGCACTGCCGTTCCGCGGAAACGCACCCCGGCACGAGCGCGGCAAACGGCTCGGCGGCGTCGCGCGGCGAGTCGGTGAGGGGGGCGGCGAACTGCGTCAGGTCGTACTTCACGGCCGCTTCCGGGGCGTCGGCGGACATCGCGTACAACTTCTTCGGCGCGTGGACTCGCAGGCCGAGTGCCTCGATTTGCTCGGGGAATTTCGTCGGATCGGCGGCTTGCTTGAACGCCTCGTGCATCGCCGCGAGGACTTCTTTTTCGACGCCCGCGGCGGGGAACGCATCGGTCACGACGACTTCCGGCCGCCACGTCCGCAGGGCGAGGACCGCGCTTCGCAGGAAGTTCTCCGGTGACACCCCGGTGTCACTCTCCGCGGTCGCCCCGCCAATTCCGCGGACGGCGGCTTGAAGGCGGAACTCGTCGGCGGCGCGTTTCGGGTCGGCGGTGGCGGGGTCGGGGCCGGTGAAGGCCAGCGACACCGCGAGGTAGCCGTCCGTCCCGCCAACGGTGCCGACGACGCCGAGGGGTGTCGACTTCGCGCTGGCGTGGGCGAACATCACGGCGGACTTTTGCCCGCCGCACTTCAGCACGGACCACGTCTTCCCGCCGTTGGTGGTGCCGAGAATCGTGCCGAGTTCGCCGACGGCCCAGCCGGTTTGCGCGTCCGCCATGCAGATGCCGTTGAGCGGAACCGGGTGGCCGGTCTTCTGGGCTTCCCACGACTTGCCGAAGTCCGAGGAGTGGAACACGACCGACCCCGGCCGGCCCGCGGCCCAGACGTGATTCCCGGCGGAGGCCACGCACCGGAAGTCGAACGCATCGGCGGCCGCTTGCGCGACCGGCAGGTTCGCAAATCCCCACTTCGCCCCGGAGTTCGCACTCGTGAGGATGCGGCCGCCGTCGGCGACCGCCAAGACACGGGTGCCGTCCGTGACGATTCCCCGCACCGCACGATTGCCGAGCGGGTCGAGTTCCGGCGCGGTCAGCTTCCCGTCGCGGACGAGCATCAGCTTGCCCCACCCGCCGCCGACGATGCCGGTGGTCGCGTTCGTCATCGTGGCGCACGTCCAGCTTCCCGCCCGCGGACCGGTGATCGCGCTCCACGACTTGCCGCCGTCGGTGGTCGAAAACGCCCCGGTGGGGAACCCGTCGGTGCCGTCGCCGAAGACGACGCCGCGATTTTCGTCGGCGAACCGGACGGCGTTCAACCCCGGCAGCGTGCTGCTGGTGAGTTCCTTCCAGGTCGCGCCGCCGTCTTCCGTGCGAAGGACGACGCCGTGGCTCCCCGCGTCGTGCGGCAGTTCCACCCGGCCGACGGCGAACCCGGTGTACGGGCTCAGGAAGTGGACCGCCCGCAGGCTCGCCCGGGTGCCGGTGCGTTGCAGTTCCCACGTCTGCCCGCCGTCGATGGTGTGCCAGACGACCCCGTGATCGCCGGCCGCCCAGCCTTCCCGCTGGTCCGCGAACCAGACGGCCCGCAACGGCGCGTCTTCTAAACAGACGGGCGGGGCCGCAAAAACCGGGGCGGCGAGCAGCGACACGGCGAACACGGACGCGAACCGGGACATGCGAAGCCCTCGCGGGGGAGCAGCCGAGAAAGACAACCCCTCCCCCGACCCCTCCCCGAAGCGGAGAGGGAGGAAGAGAAGAGGTTTGGCTCCCCCTCTCCGCTTCGGGGAGGGGGTTGGGGGGAGGGGTTGCTTCCGACCACGAAGCGACCCACACCCGATTCCGACGGGCGTCATACCGCAAGTTCGCCAGTCTACGCCAGCCGAATCCCAACAACTCGCCACGGATGAACACGGATCGAACACGGATCAGAATGAAATCCCTGTTGTGGCCGTTGACCGGGCGAGTCGACGAAACACGGGGTTGGCTTCGATCCGTGTTCATCCGTGGCTGAATCCCGAGGAACTGCTGACCTTCTCTTGCCCCCGTCGAAATGGGTACACTACCCCCTGTCACCAACGAATCACCCAACGAGGCAGACCGATGGCGGAAGCAAAAGAAAGTCGCGAACTCCGGACCGCACTCGCCGCGATTCAGAAAGAATTCGGCGAAGGTGCGATCATGTCCCTCGGCGAGAAGGCCACCCAGGATGTGGAGGGCATCCCGACCGGGTCGCTGAGCCTCGACCTCGCCCTCGGCGGCAAGGGCATCCCGCGCGGGCGGATCGTCGAAATCTACGGGGCCGAGTCCAGCGGCAAGACGACGATCGCGCTGCACGTCATCGCCAACGTGCAGAAGCAGGGCGGCGTCGCCGCGTTCATCGACGCGGAACACGCCCTCGACCCGACGTGGGCGAAGCGCATCGGCGTCGACCTCGATTCGCTGCTCGTCAGCCAGCCGAGCTACGGCGAGGAAGCCCTCCGCATCGCGGAAATGCTGGTGAAGTCGTCCGCCGTGGACGTGATCGTGATCGACTCGGTGGCGGCCCTCGTCCCGAAGAACGAACTCAACAACGACATCGGCGAGCCGACGATGGGCCTGCAAGCCCGGCTGATGAGCCAGGCGCTGCGGGTGCTGACGCCGGCGATCAGCAAGAGCCGAACGTGCGTGATCTTCATCAACCAGATCCGCCAGAAGATCGGCGTCTTCTACGGCAACCCGGAAACCACCACCGGCGGCATCGCGCTGAAGTTTTACGCCAGCGTCCGGCTCGAAGTGCGGCCGACGAACAACGCCCACAAGAATGACGATGGCGACGTGATCGGCAAGGAAGTCAAGGTGAAGGTGGTCAAGAACAAGATCGCCCCGCCGTTCCGCGTCGCCGAGTTCAGCCTGATGTACGACAAGGGGATCGACTACGAGGCGGACATCCTCAAGATCGCGGTCGAGCACGAGGTCGTGTCGAAGTCCGGCTCGTTCTACAGTTACAAGGACACCCGGCTGGGCCAGGGCGAGGACAAGAGCCGGCAGTTCCTGCGGGAAAACCCGACGATCCGCGACGCGATCGTGACGGAGATGCTGTCCAACCACGCCCTGAAGTCCGCGGCGTCGATGCCCGGCGCGGTCGAGGCGGCGGACGAGGACGAGGCCCCGCCGCCGGAAACGAACGGCACCGCCCCGAAGAAGCGCGGCAAGGCGGCCGCCGCGGAGTAAGCACGCAAAACATTCGACAGGATTACAGGATTAACACAAAATTCTAATATGTGTTAATCCTGTAATCCTGTCAAAAATTCTCCTCTTCCTTCCGGAACGAACATGGACGTTCGGCGGACGGCTTTCCTCCTCGGCGCGGCGACGAACTGGCTCGCGTTCGCGGCCACGCTGGGCGTCAGCTTCTTCCTCACCCCGTACCTCATCGGCACGCTCGGCACCCCGCGGTACGACGTGTGGTGCGTCGCCGAGTCGGTGCTGGCGTACTTTTCCCTTCTCGACATGGGCGTCGCCGCGTGCCTGATCCGGTACGTGGCGAAGCACCACGCCTCGGCGGATCGTGAGGGGTTGAACCGCATCGCGTCGTCGTGCCTGGGCGTGTTCATCACGGCGGGGGTGGTGTCGCTCGCCCTCGGCATCCCGGTGATGTGGCTGTTCTCGCCGACGCTCGAAGCGAAGGCGGGACACCCCGGCGACGTGTTCGCGTTCCTGCTTGTGATGCTCGCAAACCTGGCTGCGACGTTGCCGTTGAGCGTGTTCCCGTCCGTCCTCGACGGGCTCGAACGCTTCGCCGCGAAGAGTGCCGTTCGCGTCGTGTTCCTAATCCTGCGAACCGTCGGCATCGTGTGGGCGGTGCAGTCCGGGCCGGGGTTGTTGCCGCTCGCGCTGGTCTACACGGTCGTCACACTCGCCGAACACGCCACGTTCGCGCTCCTCTGTTTCCGGTTCCTGCCGGGGTTGCGGTTCTCCTGGCGGTTGATCGACCGTGCCACCTTGAAGGAAGTAAAAGGTTACAGCGGCGACGCCTTCCTCGGGATGCTCGCCGGGCGGGTGACGGCTCAGACGGGGGCGATCGCGGTCGGCATCTTCCTACCCGCCGGGCAGGTCACGTTCTTCGCCACCGCGATGCGGCTCGTCGAGTATGCGAAGACGCTGTTACGAACGGTGACGGCGACGCTCTCCCCCGGCGTCAGCGCAATGGAAGCGCGTGGCGAGCACGACGCCATCGGCAGGCTGTTCGTGAACGCAACGCGATGGGTGCTGTACGCCGTGATTCCGGTGAACCTCGGGCTCTGGTTCTTCGGCAAGCCGTTTCTCGCCCGCTGGGTCGGGTCGGACTTCGTCGAAAGCAGCTTCCCCGCCGTCGCGATCCTGGCATCGACACTCTCCCTCGGCGTCGCCCAGTCCGCAGCCGCCCGCATCCTCTACGGCATGGGCCGGCTGCGACTCTTCGCCCGCCTCGCCCTCGCGGAAGGGGCGGCGAACCTGTTGCTGACGCTGGCATTGGTGCAACCCTTCGGCGTGGAAGGCGTCGCCGTCGCGGTGACAATCCCGAACCTGATCTTCTGCGTGGTCGTGATCGCGTACACCCGCCGACTGCTGGCCGTCCCCGTCGGCGTCTACCTGCGGGAGGCGTGGTCCCGACCCGTGCTGGCAGGCGTGTTGCCGATGGGAGTCTGGCTGACGATGGGCCCGGCCGATGCGACCTGGCCCGCGATTGCGAGCGGAATCGCGGCGGGGCTGGTGCCGTACACGGTGCTCGTCGCGGGGCTGGAAGTGCCGGCCCAGACGATCCGGCGGTTGGTCAAATCCTCTTCTCTTGTAGGTCGGGCCGAGTCTTCGAGGCCCGACGCGGCGCTTCCCGTCGGGCCTCGAAGACTCGACCCGACCTACAAGACGACGTGACGGGATCGACGCTCGCCGCTACCCTCACCCCATGCGTTGGTTCATCGGCATCGTCGCGGTCCTCGGGCTTGCGCTGGTCTTGCAAGCAGGGCTCGTCGCGTTCGCGGGGTACGTTCTGCTCGGCGTCTTCCTGCTGAGCCGGTTCCTGGCCCGGGAATGGATCGCGAACCTGTCCGCCGAGCGCGAAGTCGACCACACCCCGAAGGAAGTCGGCGAGTCGGTCGAGGTCGTCGTCCGCGTTCGCAATTCCGGCAAGTGGCCGATCGCGTGGGTGCTCGTCGAGGACATGCTCCCGGACCCCGCCCTTCGCGCAAAACCCCCGAAACTCACGGCGAAGGGGAGCCGCATCCGGGTGATGTTCCTGCCCGCGGGGAAGGCGAAGCCGGTGAAGTACCGTCTCACGTTCGATTCCCGCGGCTACTTCCCCGTCGGCCCGTGCGTGGCCGAGACGGGCGACGTGTTCGGCCTACACCGGCGGCACAAGCTCCTCGCGCCGCCAGTGTACGTCATGGTCTACCCCAAAGTGCTCCCGCTCGGCGGGTACGACTTCGCCTCCGAACGCCCCATCGGCGAGGTCCGACTCGCGAACCGTCTGTTTGAAGACCCCACCCGCACGGCCGGCGTCCGCCCGTACCAGCTCGGCGACCCGCTCCAGCGCGTCCACTGGCGCGCGACCGCCCGCACCGGCGTCTTGCACAGTCGCGTTTACGAACCCACCTCGCTCGCCGGGGCGACGGTCCTCGTCGACTTCCACGCGGACGGCTACCCGAAGCGCGGCGAACCCTACCGCTCCGACCTGGCGGTGACGACGGCGTGCAGCGTCGCGAACGCGGTGGTCCTTCTCAACCAGCAGATCGGCTTTGCCAGCAACGGCCGGGACGCCGCCGAGCGGATCAAGGCGGAGGCGCTGGAAGTCGAGGAATCCGGGGCCGAGCACGCGACCCGGTTCGCCACGCGGGAGCGCTTCGAGCAGAGGGACAACAGCGACCGCCTCCGCCCCGTGACCGTCGACACCCGCCGGGGTTTCGACCAGTTCCAGCAGATTCGCGAGGCCCTGGCCCGGCTCGAACTCACCGACGCGATGACGTTCTCTTCGCTGATCCTGGAGGTCGGCCCCCGGTTACCGCGAGACGCAACCGTCGTGTGCGTACTGCCGCGCGTCCCGGTCGAAACCGCGGTCGCCCTCGGGCAACTTCGCCGGCAGGGCTTCGCGATCTCGGCCCTGCTCATCGGGCTGAGTGACGAGGAGGAGCGGGCCGTCGCCGCCGGCCGACTGGCGGCGGAAGGCGTTCGCGACGTGCGGTTCATCAACACGGAACAAGAACTGTCCGCCCTCGGCGACCGCACCCGGGCCGCCCCGCCGGAGTACCAGATTTCCGCGGCCCTCGCATAATCTCCCCATGCGAGACACCCGCTACCCCCGCCTGCTGGCGTTCGCCCAACTGCTGCGAATCCCCAACGTCTTCACCGCGTTCGCGGACATCTGCATGGCCGGGGCCGCGACCGGGGCGGTCACCGAACAACCCGCCGCGTTCGTGCTATTGCTGCTCGCATCCGGGTGCCTCTACCTCGGCGGCATGGTGTGGAACGACGTGTTCGACCGGGCCGAGGACGCGAAGGTGCGAGGGTTCCGCCCCATTCCGTCGGGGCGGCTGACGGTGCGAACGGCGGTGGTCCACGGCATCGTCTTGATGGCCGCGGGGATCGGGCTCGCGTGGGTCGCGTCTCAGGAGTTTGCACCCAACCGCAAGGGAACCTGGAGCGGACGACACGTCCCGGTGAACGTCGCGGTGTTGCTCGCGGTAGCGATTCTGCTCTACGACGCCTGGCTCAAGCGGACGCCGGTCGGACCTGTCGGCATGGGGTTGTGTCGGTTCTTGAACGTTTTCCTGGGCCTCTCGGCGAGCGGCTTCCCCGGTCTTCCCGAGCCGTTCGCGTTCCACCTCGCCAGCGTGATCGGCGTCTACATCGTCGGCGTGACGTGGTTCGCGCGGACGGAGGAAGCCGCGAGCAACCGCCGGCAACTGATCCTCGCGGCGACCGTGATGCTGGCTGCGGTCGGGCTCGCGGTCGCGGTGCCGGTGCATCTGCCGGTGGGCAGTTCGCCGTGGTTCTTCCCTTACCTGCTCGTCGCGTTCGGGTTCGTCGTGGGGGTTCCCGTCGTGCGGGCGATCAACCGGCCGGAGCCGAAGTTCGTGCAAGCCGCCGTGAAACGCAGCATTTTGGGGCTCGTCGTGCTCGACGCGGTCCTCGCCACGGCGTTCGTCGGATTGCCCGGTTTGCTGATCCTTTTGCTGTTGCTGCCCGCGGCGTGGCTCGGAAAATGGGTGTATTCGACGTGACCTCTCCGGACACCGACCAAGGACTCCCGATGCGTTCCCCCTGGCTCCGAGGGCTGTTGATGGCCGCCGCCCTGACCTCGCCCGCTGCCGCGGACGAGGCGACCACCGCGAAGGCGAAAAAATTCCTCGCCGCGCACGAGGCGCGGTTCAAGCCCCTGGACGTGGCCGCCGGCAAGGCGTGGTGGGACGCGAACACCACCGGCAAGGACGAAGACTTCAAGAAGAAGGAAGAGACGCAGAACAAGATCGACGCCGCCCTGGCAGACAAGGCCGTGTTCGCCGAGTTGAGAGGTTTGAAGGAAGCGAAGGACAAGGGGGCCATTGATGACAAGGTCACGGCCCGCGGCATTGACGTGTTGTATTTGATGTATCTGGAGAAGCAGGTCGACCCCGAGTTGTTGAAGAAGATCACCGCGAAGGCGAACGCGGTCGAGCAGAAGTTCAACGTGTTCCGCGCGAACGTCGACGGTAAAGAAATGGCCGACAGCCTGGTACGGGAAACCCTGAAAAAGTCCGCCGACTCCGCGGTTCGCAAGAAGGTGTGGGAGGCCGGCAAGAAGGTCGGGGCGGACGTGGAAGCTGACCTCAAGGAACTGGTCAAACTCCGCAATGAGGCCGCCAAGCAACTCGGCTTCAAGAACTATCACGCGATGATGTTGTATTTGAACGAGCAGGACGGGGCCGAACTCCTCAAACTGTTCGACGACCTGGACACGTTGACGAAGGAACCCTTCAAGGCCGCGAAAGCGGAGATTGACGAACGGCTCGCCAAGAACTACGGCATCAAGCCGAATGAACTGATGCCGTGGCACTACCACGACCCGTTCTTCCAGGAATCCCCGGCCGTTTTCGACGCCAACCTCGACGCCCCGCTCGCGAAGGCGGACATCCTCAACCTGTGTTCGACCTTCTATACCGGGATCGGATTGCCCATTGATGACGTGATCGCGCGGAGCGACCTGTACGAGAAGAAGGGCAAGTCCCCGCACGCATTCTGCACGGACATCGACCGCGAAGGGGATGTGCGGGTGCTGGCCAACATCGTGCCGAATGAATACTGGATGGGCACGATGCTGCACGAACTCGGCCACGCGGTTTACAGCAGCAAGAACATCCCGCAATCCATCCCCTACGTCCTCCGCGGCGAGGCGCACATCCTCACCACGGAGGGGGTCGCGATGCAGTTCGAGCGGTTCAGCAAGTCCCGCGCGTGGCTCGAAAAGATGGGCGTGAAGGTCGAGAACGCGGCCGAGTTCGACGCCGCCGCGAAGAAGGTGCAGCGGAACCAGCTGCTCATCTTCTCGCGGTGGTGCCAGGTCATGCTGCGGTTCGAGAAGGGGATGTATGAGAACCCGGACCAGGACCTCAACAAGTTGTGGTGGGACCTCGTCGAACAGTATCAGATGCTGAAACGCCCCGAGGGCCGCAACGCCCCGGACTACGGGAGCAAGATTCACATCTGCAGCGCCCCGGTCTATTATCACAACTACATGATGGGCCAACTCTTCGCCTCGCAGGTTCACCACACCATCGCGAAGGAAGTGTTCAACGGGGCCGACCCGAACACCGTCATCTACATCGGCGAGAAGAAGGTCGGCGACTTCATGAAGGCCAAAGTCTTCGAGCCCGGCCGCACGCTCGACTGGAAGGGGCTGACGAAACACGCCACCGGGGAGGACCTCAGCCCCCGGGCGTTCGCCAAGGACTTTCAGGGGAAGTGACGGGTTCCCGGTGAGGGTACGGGAGCGGCCGCAGGGTGAGCCCCGCGGCCTTCTCCTTCTGGCAAGATTGCTCTAGTGAAAACAGTTCTCCGATTGATCAATCGTTTTTTGTTGACTATTCAAGTCAAAGGTTCGCGAACAACCAGAAACACCCGAACGTCATAGGACGTGTCGGCGAACGGCCAGTCGAGACCCGCCATGAAATCCATCATTTCGGGCCAAAGTTCATTGTCGAGTAAGACCTCATTCAACCCGATTTCGCCCGCGATTCGCTCCTGTGCGATGCGAATCCAGTGTGTGCCCGGTGGTAGTGAAGTGGTTTTTAGTCGCGTGATGAACTGAGGAAAGAAGTCCAGATTCGGCATGCCGTCCACTTTGGGCGGCGGATAGTTCAGCAATGTGGTGATGAGCCCCGAGTACACGTCTCGCGGGCGGCCACCTATCGACCAGGTTTCCCGTTCTGTTCCATGACAGGGCGGGGTTCCAAAGAACGCTGGCAAGAGCACATGGAACGAAGCGTTGGCGAACACATTCATGGCCATGTTGAATTGTGCGGTTCGATCGCGGCCAACTCCGATTACCGCTTCCGTCAAGAGGCGATCTTCATCAAATCCACCAAGGCTGACATCGAGTTGGATAACGTGTTCACTGCGGGGAAACAAGTCCCCGTCGACCCACAGTACTGGGTGATCGGGGAAGCGAATAATGTCGCCATCAAGACAGGTCCGAATGCCGTGGCCCTCGAAGTACTGCCTCAAAGCATGCGCAACGTAATCCCGCGATCCTGGTGTGCGGATGCGGCTCATTGGAAGCCCCTCCGGTGGGATTAACCCTGGGTAGCGTACCTCGCCACGATCGCCTTTGCCGTGCGCAGGCCGTCCACCGCCGCGGAGACGATGCCGCCCGCGTAGCCGGCTCCTTCGCCGACGGGGTACAGCCCCCGAATCCCCGGCGACTCGCGGGTGTCCGGGTCGCGGTCGATGCGGACGGGGGAGCTGCCGCGGGACTCGGGGCCGGCCAGGACCGCGTCGCGGAGGACGAGAAGGAACTCCGCCGCATCCAGAAGTCCGATGGATCCTGGGGCTTCGATCCCAAAGGCTCCACCGATCCCAAGGATTCCGATCCCGCCCCAACCGCCCTCGCCCTCACCGCTCTCGCCGCACTCGGCCACGATGATCGCGACCCCGCGGTGCAGCGCGGCGTCCAGGCGCTGCTGCGCGCGCAGGACACCTACGGCCGCTGGAACAAGGCCGCGCTCACCGGCTTTGTCACCACAGCGTACGCCGAACACGCGCTGTCGCGCCTCTATCCGGTGACGCCCCCGGTGGTGAAGCCTTCGGACTTTGCGCCGCCCGCGGCGGGAACCGAAAGCACGGCCGACACCATCGCGAGGTTCCGCGCTCTGGCCCACCTCGGGCTGCTCGAGGATTCGAACGAGTACATCGAACACGCCCTGCCGGGCGCGAAGCATGCGAGCGCGCAAGTCCGCTATTGGGCCTTTCTCGCGCTCGGCGCGTTCCACAATGAACGCGGCGTGCCCGCATTGCTCGAAGGCCTGAGCGATCCCGTCAAGATGGTTCGCGAAGCCGCCCGCTGGGGACTTCGCCAGACGCTCATCGACGACAAGGGTTGGGATCACGTGATCCCGTTCTACGCGACCGCCGGTGATCTCGCCCGCGAACAACTCGCCGCCGCACTCGTCATGCGCGTCGACGCCGTCATGCCGCGATCCGCCGTCAGCCTGTCTCGCCTCGCGGACCTGCTCGATCGCATGATGAACGACGACCAGAGCCCCGCGGTTCGCGCCTGGGCTGCGCGCGCGGCCTGGAACTGGTGGATCTGGAATCCGCCGGTGCGCGAGAAGATCAATGCCGCGATGATCCGCATGCTCGAACGCGAAGAGCCGAACGCGCTCACCGAAGACGCCATGCGCTATCAGGCGGAAGCTCTGTTCATCGCCAACGGACAGAAGGCCAATCCGTCGGCCGAACATCAGTATCCCGAACTCACGCGCCTCTTCCAGTCCATCGAAAAGCGGCTCGATGCGCCGCAGCCCAGCCAGCGCCTCATCGAGCGCCTCACCGGCATCGCCGCGACCTATTACAGCCAGGCCGGCGGCGACGGCGGTCCCGGACAAATGGGCTACATCACGCCCGGCGCGTCCAACATGATGGGCAAGGCCGTGCTGACCTACTGGAAGCAGGTCGAGGCCGCGCGCCAAAGCAACGACAAACTCCGCCTCGCAGTCGAAAGCGCGGCCAACATCATCTTCGACCCGCTGCAGAAAAAGCTGCTCGAATACTCCGCTTCCGGACCCGAGGACTTGCGCACCATCGCCGCGACCTCGATTTCCGACCCCCGCATCATCACCCTCAACGCCGCGCAGGAGTTCGTCGAACCGCTCATGGAACAGTTCCACCGCGGCGCCTCGGAAGAGGAACGCCGCGCCGAACTCGCGGGTCCGCTGGTGAAACTCTTCACCCGCTCGCGCTGGAACATGCCGAAGACCGACGAACAGTTGAAGATCTTCTACAAGCTGATCATGCCGGACTTTCCGGAAGAGCGCGGCAAACTCGAAGAGAACACCCGCCCGCTCAAGCAGATGGATAAGGACAGCAAAGACTGGTACGTCGCGCGAGCCCTCGGCGGCATCATGCATGGCAACCCGGATCTGCAGACGCCCTTCGCCATCGGCCTGATCCCCGAACGGTTCAAGACTCCCATGGAAGAGATGTACTGGCTGCCGGGCATCAAGTGGACGCTCGAACAGGGCAAGTCCGATTCGAAGCTGGTG